>NZ_BCBP01000042.1:0-83194 GCF_001753955.1 Pseudomonas sp. NBRC 111139 | reverse complement strand
CCATGCTGCTGAAGAATCCGCTCTTGAACTCGAACGCGCACTCCACGATCTGATCGCCGTATTCCATGCGCATCTTGGGTTTAAGCGACGCTACTGAGACAGCCCCGTTGTCGACAGCCGAGTACACGCTGAAAACAAGAGCCACCCTCCCACCCATGCGATGCGAGATAGCCGGGTTGATCTCAACGGTTTCGATCCCTGGCGCTGTCGAACTAGCGCTTACTACATCGCCTGTATGGAAAACGTAGGGGTCAGACTCGAATGACCCACGCTTGTCAGGTGCCTGGATGATTGACATGCGTCCGTCAGGACGAAGTATGCCGACACGGAGATCAAGGTCGTCGTTGTCCCGACCATCTCCATTGTCCACCCATGTAGCGCTTACCTTGATCGTCTTTGGCGCTGCAGCGCCCTTCTCGAGCGAGACCTTGTGGGCAGCTCCAGGCTTGTCCAGGGTGATAACCGATTTGGTGATGTTCACCGGCTTGGTCTGTGCAGCTACAGGCTCGACCTGTTCAGGTTCATCGCTGACCTCCACCCCATACATGTTGCAGAGGCCGGCCAGGCCCGAGGCGAATCCTTGCCACACGGCCCGGGCCTTCGCCTGCCCATTGCGAACATAGAGTTCAAGCACAGTGATGCCCGTCTCCAGCTGAAATCGATTCCAGCATCGGGGAACTCCCGGCCTAGCACCGCGCCAAAAGAGACGCGCTCCGCGCAGCTAGCCTGCACACAAGGCTTCGGCTCCTCGGCCGAGTAGATTTTGAACGTTGGGATCGACTTACCATCCACGAGGGGTGCGACAGGAGTCAGGTTCGCCGCATGTAGGACGTACCATTCATTCCCCAGCTTACGATCGGACTGCAGTCGACCTGGGCCTGGGAAGTCGATCTGATAGTAAGCACCGTCATGGCCCGTCACATGGACCATCATCGGGCTGGCTCTCATTGAACTGCCCGGGTCCATCATGGCCAACGGCGAGCTAAATTGAGCCCTGCCCTGATCCCTGCAAGCTGCGCCAGCGCCTCACTCTCATGCCCGTTAGCATCCTTAAGGCTCGCCTTCAGCTGCTCGTAGCGTGCAAGCACCCCCGTGTGCAGCTTTGCCATGCGTTCCATCTGGCCGAGGTTTGGAGCCACAGCGGCGACAACTCCCGCTGGGACAGTGTCCCCTATCGCAGAAGCCGGCTCATCCAGTGCCTCCGCCGGTACCGGCGCTGATCCAACAGGCTGTACCAACGACTCTGGTTTTGGAATGTTGGCCTCTGAAGGCGACCCCGCGGTGCTCGCAGGTGTTAGTCCAGCGGCGGCTACAGGTGCTGATGTCGGGGCGGCGGATGACTGAGCGGCGGTATTGGCATCCGCACGCAATGGGGGTTGTGTCAAGGAAACGATACCCAGGTTTGCCGCATTACCAAACCCGCTCGCATACTACTTGCCAGATGCATCGACCGCTTCCCACGCCACTCTGGCAGCCGGGCAGTCTTTACCAAGTACGACCGGCAGCACCGAAACCAAACGATCGAGGGTTTTTTGGTTGTCCCACGTGGGACGCCTAATGGTGAGTTCGATATCCGGCTTACACCAGCTATCCGCGGTGCCAGGCACTTCAACCATGACCTGGTCTTTCTTCGAAAAAGCCAGCTCGTGAGATAGAGCATCCGGTGCAAAACCGAATGCTCCGATCACAGCCAGCGCGAGAGCGCTATGCTTTATGGAGTCCTCAGATCAGTTCCCAAGTGCCGTTGTTCTGCTTGCAGAAGGTGTTCTGCTGCTGCTCAGGCTGGCCACTTGCGGATTTGAGGCTCACTGTCACTGGACGGCACGATGTTTCGGCCGCGATCTGCTGGGTCTGCAGGGTTTGAATCGAGTCCAGATCGAATGCCTGGGTCTCTTTGCTTGCCTTGACGTCCATCTCGTCCAGGTTGGCAGATGGGGCGGCGCGCTGGGCTACGGCTTGCTCTTTGGGCTGGACATAGGATTTATGTACATATCCAACAGTGACACCTTTGCGACCTACCAGAATCCAGTCACCGGTGGAGCCAACTGCCTGAAATTCAGTGGAATTCTGCAGTCCGCCGACCTTGTCAGCTTTCAGATTCGGAGCTGATCGAACATTGACGCTCGACTTGGTGACGTAGGGCTCGTTGATCAAGCGCATCGACGGAACGGCCTGGATTTTTGGAGCCCGCTTAACCTCGACGACTTTAGTCTGGGTGAACTCGTTGCCCTGTGTAATCTGTGCCGTTGCACCGGAATGCTCAGACGTCCAGGTAATAGGACGGTTGGGAGCTACAGGTTGGCTCAGAATCTCCTGAGTGCGAAGGGCCAGAGCTTGCTGGTCCTTTTCATCGAGGCTGGCGCCGATACGGTTACCAAGGTAGCTGCCGAGGCTGCCAGCAATGATGATTGCCACAATCTTGCCGGTGCCCTTACCCATTGCCGCGCCAGCGACAGCGCCAGCGAGGCCGCCGATGATAGTGCCCGCCTGCTGTTTGTTGATTCCCAGTTGAGCGCACCCGGTCGTGCTAGCGATGGCGATGGCCAAGCAAGTGGCGACAAACTTCTTACGCACGTTGAAACTCCTTTTTACGAACAGTCACTCTGCTTTAAGCAGTGGCTTGGTGAGGTTGTAGAGCATTGCTTCAGCAGTCATTGCCCAATGGAAAACACCCGCAACCAAAGTGGGGCCGCGATCGATGCTGCGGAAGGCCTTTTTGTACCCCTCAGATTGCACAAGGGCATTGCCGGCTATTAGGGGGATAACCACGATTGCGGCGATGGAGACGGTACGCAGCAACCACTGGCGACCGCGTATCAGTCCGCGCCGCTCGCAGGCGGACAGGATTAGGCCGACCAGGTTGAGTGCTCCCAGAAACAGTCCGCTCAACAGCGACCAGGGAACGAACCACATGTTTTTGAGCACATTCAGACCTTGCTCACCGCGGATGTCGGTGTGTGCAACGTCGGTGGCCATGTTGCGGGCGATCTGTGGAAGGTACTTTTCGAACTGCTCACGACTGGCAAGCACGTTCATCCCCTTCACGTAGATTGGCCCTAGCGCTTGGCTGGCCATGTACATGACCTCAGGAGACTGAGCGACCTGCGGCCGGCTACGCAGGCCTGGCTTGATCGCCTGGGCGTATTCAGCAACTGTTGGCTCAAACCCGAGGTCCTCGCCAGGCTTGGGCAACCGGATGGGTTTCCACTCACTGTTACCTATGCCGGAAGCCCGGAGTGCTTCAAGCTGCGCATACGCGCGGATGATATCCAGAGTGGTTGGTACCACTTCAGCTTGGAGACGATCGTAGAGCGCATCGCCGTTCCGGCGCGTGTAACCTTTGAACACGGTCTCCGCAAATGCTGGGAAATTCCCGTCGATCTTCTCTACGTAGGTCCCCTGCGCACTCATCAGAATCCCGAGGTTTGCAATGAATGCCTTGCCCTCGCCGTGCTCCCGGTAATCCTGATAGGGTAGCCCCGGGATTTGAAGGGAATCGTAGAGCAGCCCCTTCTTTGTGACATAGGCGTAGAGACTGGACACCCGCAGGGTGTGAGGGAATTTCTCAGCGATGAGATCCGGCGCCTCACCCTGAACCCACCACGTTGCAGGTGCGGCGACCAATGTCATCACCCCCACACTGTGCCATAGGTACTTCTCCCCTCCCCAACGGCGATGAGCCCAGATGCACACTCGCCAGCCAGTCAAGCAGACGGTTACTGACGCCAGGATCTGGCTGTATATTTCGAGATCCTGCAGTTTCTTCAGCGGTATGTCCGCGCCGGCGACGTTTAGGAGCTCAGCGTTGAAGAGGAGGCCTGCTAGCAAACAGACAGCGTTGAGGCACGCGAGCAAAACTAGGAGCATCCAACGGTTCCTTGTCAGTGTTGGTGTGTAGAAGCGGCACCTGCAGTTCCGAAAGCCAGAAGCTACGCATTATCCAAAAGCAGTGTGCCGAATCAGGTGAGAACCAAGCTTTATCCCTGAACCTAACTGCCGAGCTTCGGGTTTCAAGAGGTTTCTACCCCTGATATGGAAGCTCTCAGGCAGTCCGCGACAATATCATAATGATTTCACGCCAGGGATGTGTCTGAATTGCGGCCCCTGAGCGTGACCGTCATCGCTAGCCCACACGCTGCTCTGACAAGTACGCTGCGTGCTTGCGAATAGCTTCATCAGACAGCGTGCCGTTCGGACTGCCCTTCAGTTCAGGTTGAAATCATGTGTCGCCTTAAGCCGGAAAAGTGGGGTCTGCAGGTCTTTCTTCAACCGTGTTTGCGTGCGCCGGCGGCAGGTCAATAGCCGCTTTGGCAGAGGCCATTGTAACCGCATGCCCAGGCCACGACCGCCATGCGTGGATCGAGTGTATGCGCAGCGGACCAACCCAAGCCATCCCCGTAGCTAGATTGTCCTTGATCGAGACTCGAAGACGTTTTATCAGGCAGTAAATTGTAGTGACAAAATGCCACGATGGCTCTTTACTACATCGCCCGCCAGCCGATAGATGGGGGGTCAGGAATAGCTGTCTTTAAAGGAGTTCAGAATGCTTACAAAGGGCGCAATCGCGCTGGTACTGGGTTTGGCCGCAGGAGGCGTTTCAGCAGCAAGTTTCGACTGCTCAAAAGCGTCGGGCTTCGCAGAGACTGAGATATGCCGAGATGGCTACCTATCCGGAGTGGATGGAGTTCTCGATCGTACATACAAGAAGGCCGTCGCAGCGTCCTCCAACCCAGAGGGGCTTCGTCAATCGCAAAGGCAGTGGCTTCAGATCCGAAATCAATGCCAAGACCAGAAGTGCCTGGATAAGGCCCTTGGAAGTCGGATTCAGGAACTGGAGCGTATCGCGAGTGACGAACGCGTATTGGCAATGCATGCCCGAGAAGAACGGGAAGCCGCACAACGTCGCGCCGCGGACGCCGAACGCGAAAGGCAAGCAGCGGCCCTGGCGAATCAGCAGCGCCAGTCAGCGCAGATGGCACAACGCACTCCACCTCAAGCATCCACACTGCCGGCAGTCCGCCCGGGTGGCACTAAAGCTCAACAGGAATCGAATCCCGTAGCTACGTGGTTCATCAACGGTCCTGGTTGGAAATACACCCTAGTGCTGGGCCTACTGCTCTCCATCTGGGCCGTTGTACGCCACCATCGAGGGTCGGCAACCATTTACAGCGATTACACCGACGCCTTGATCACCAACGCACTTCCTGCACTCGGGATCGTCACGGCCGCGGTGTGTAAATGGCTCGAAATGCCTGGCGTCGTATCCGTTTTCTCGGTAATAGCAGGCTTCGTCCTCGCGATTACCTATGCGATCTATGCCACGGTAAAAAACAACAGAGGGGGGCTGAGCATCTTCCTTACGTTGATGGCAAAGCTAACCCTCATCACAGTCTTCTATGTCGTCATCGGGATGCTGATTGCCTCGCTGTTCAACGGCGGTGCTCGTCGCAAGGGTGAATCCCAAGCAAGGTTCGAATCGCGGATGCGTCGTCAGGGAAAGGCAACTATGGCGCTGATTACGGCACTCTCCGCGGCGTACACAGCACTTACTGCATGGGTTTGTCGTAACCCAAAGTTCACCCCCGTCGGTGAGTGCCTCGAGTTCAATCGGGTGCCTGCACTATCGTAAGCCCCCTCCGCCGTGCGCCGCCCAGCGCACGCGCGCCATATCCATTAGGGTCAGCCATGCATCAAGGCGGGTGGGAGATCGCTAGGCCCATTCACCTTGATATGGCAGCATCTACTCCGACCGGCCTGAAGTAGTTTGCAACAACTCTCCAGCGCAGGTGCAGCAGTTTCCCTGCATATTGCCAATTTCAAAAGAGTGATCACTTTGATGCCCTGGGTAAAACGTTCGCTTGGAATCCTCAGCTTTGTGCTGGTTACGGCATTCGGTTTGTGCCTCCACTTCTACTTGCCACGCCATGAGGTCGTTCATGTCACTGGCGTCGAGGTGAAGCGCATGGATGCAGATGGCGTGATCAGCGCTGAGAACCCGGCTGATGGTCCAACCCGAGATGTCTATTTCATCAACACTGTTTCAACCGACGCAAATCGTGAGGTAACGGTCTATCGAAATGAGGATACCGGTTGGGGATTCCCGTGGTACTTCAAATTCGATAGCGCCGACCTGCAGGCTAAGGCCCAGGACTACTCGCGTGACGCGAACCAGCTCGCGGTCATCCGGTATTACGGCTGGCGCTTCCAGATCTTCTCGATGTTCCCAAACATCACCGACATCAAGGCCACAACCAGCAAAACTGAGCCTTTCCCAGTTTTCGTGGCCCTATTCTTCGGCGGGCTGCTCATTCTAGTGCTTGCGATCGCCCTCCTCGTCCGCCGAAAGCTTCGCGCCCGGCAAAGGCCAATGGTCCCGAACCAGTAAGCTTTACCTTCGCCGTTATTCCCCCGGACGTTAAGCTGTGTTGGGCACCGCCAGGACGCTGTCCTGGCTTCTCAACCGCCGGACCTGACTTCTCAAGGACGCAGTATGCAAATCACACAGGGCCAGCGCCTGCCGCTGTCCAGCATAGGAATTTCTGATCGCCTCACGATGGCGGTTTCCATTCAGTCGAGCCACGAGATCGACGTAGCCTGTTTCGGTCTTGATCAGCAGTCGAAGCTGTCGGATGACCGCTTTATGGTATTTTTCAATCAAACCTCCTCACCTGCTGATGCCATCCGGCTGATTGGGCCAGGCCAGTTCGAGATCAACCTGGGCGCATTGCCGGCAACGATTGATCGATTGGTGTTCACCGCGGCGATTGACGGCGCGGGTGCCATGAAAGACATCTCATCAAGTCGCTTTGTCGTCAGTGGACCTAGCGCGCCAAACGCCGCGACCTGTGAATTTTCCGGCAGCACTTTCTCCGTGGAGAAGGCGATTATGGTTGCGGACATTTATCGCAAGGGTGGCGAGTGGCGCATGCTCGCAAACCTGCAGGGCTTCAAAGAAGGCTTGGGCGCTCTTGTGCGCCATTTCGGCGGCGAGGTGAGTGATGAACCCGCGACCGCGCCTCCAGCACCCGCTACGCCGCCTCTTGTCCAGGCGACGTTCTCTCTCGAGAAAAAGGTCGCAGCCCAAGCGCCAGCATTACTCAGCCTGGCAAAAAAAGCTCAGATCAGCCTGGAGAAAAACAACCTCACCAAGGTGAGAGCGAAGCTAGCCTTCGTGCTCGATGTGAGTGGTTCTATGAATGGCCAGTACAGCCGAGGCAGAGTGCAAGAGGCCATGAACCGGCTGATGCCACTCGCGGTAGCCTTCGATGATGACGGCGAGCTGGATGTTTTTGGGTTTGGGGCCAAACCAGTTCACCTCTCGCCAGCCACTCTCTCCAACTACAGCGACTACATCGACACTGAGCAAGGTGGTTGGCGGAAGTGGGATGTGGGCCAGCGCGTAAATGACGAACCACGGGCGATGCGCCTCCTGATGGACTACTACAATCAAAGCGGCGACAAAACCCCGGTCTACATCATCTTCATCAGCGATGGCGGTGTTCATGAGAATCGCGCAATCACAAAACTGATGATCGAAGCGTCCTCCAAGAATTTCTTCTGGCAATTTGTCGGCCTGGGCGGAAACGGCTACGGCATCCTGGAGCGACTTGATGATATGCCAGGTCGCGTTGTCGACAACTGCAGCTTCTTCGCTGTGGATGACCTTCACGACCTCACCGAAGATGCACTGTACGACAAGCTTATGAAAGAGTTCCCGGGCTGGCTCAAAGAGGCGAAAGCGAAGGGAATCATCAGTTAATACCCTGATTTTCAGCGAGAACCGTACGAATTTCAGATGTTCCGAATCCTCGCACCAATTCAGCGCATGAAATTAAAAAAGCCACCTGATCCGGAAGGGCCAAGGTGGCTTTTTCGTATTGGGTTTGGATGTGCCCGCTGGGCACTGCCTCAGCCCGGCGGATGGATCAACGTACCTGCTTCAGCGTTCTGATTTCCCTAAAGCGCGTACACCACCACGTAGCCGCGGCTCCCTTCACCCCAGATAGGCAAGGTCAAACGGTTGGATCTCCCAGAACCGCGCAGCACGGTCCAAGTCGACCCGAGCACCCCAGCTATTCAGTGCACCCACAGGATCTATGTGCTCAATGCGAGCAAAGTCCAAAAGCTCCCAGTCCTCCCGCCGCACGACCACAGACAAGATATAGGGCTCCTCAAGGCGCCCGGTCGCTGGGTCATTTCGTTGAACATACCCTGACACCAGGCAGCGATTGATTGCCGGCAGCAGAGCGAATACCTCGCCAACGACCCTGAACAAAGAGCCGTAACACAATCCCACAAAGTCCCGTCGCACCTGGGCATCACTTCGTGTCTTGAAGGTGAGTTTTCCATTGCCTTTTGCCTCGGCAGTACGCCGCGGGGTATCACCTTCGTCAGGTAGATCCACATCCAAGGCTATCCCGGCTGCATCGTAGGTGAACTGATAGGCAACATTCGTTTCCTTGGGCCAGGCTATGCCGCTCAGCACGTAATCGAGCGCTTTCTCCATGTGAGCACTGAATCCCTTCGCAGCCAGGCGGAAGGTCTTCTCAGCTTCCGAGCGCTCATTGTCATGCGCGTCACGGGCTGCCTCCCATTCCGATAGATCCTGCTGGTAGATCTGCTCGTTGGTGAGGCGGTCAGCCTCTAGCTTGCCAGACCTGAACAACCTATCAACGAAGCTAGGCTCAACTGACGTCGGCGCCGTCGGAATCGGTATCGAAAAAGGAGGCGGTAATGCCGGCATGGTACCCGGTCGAGGGGTGCCTACGTGGACGTTCAAGCAATCATTGAGCTCCTGGTTCAAACTCTCTGCAGCTTTTGTGAGCAGCGCTTCAATCTCTGCAGCCTGTTCGCTCTTAACGCGCCTCACGACTCTTGCAGGAACCGGACTTCCTGCCTCATCGACAATCAATAGCGTACCGTCATCCTGCACGCTGATCTTGATCGGCCCTGAATAGCCCGCTGAACCGGAGGAGCTGGATGGTGACTGACGTGCACCATCCAAGCGCTGGCGGTAGGACAACCCGGTCCCGGGTAGGCCAGCGTTCAGAAACGTGCCATTACGTCCCATTGTCATGCTTAGGCCCCTCGGGCCAACTGAAGCGGACAATCCGCTGGGGGAGATATTAAGCCTTACGCCCGGCACAATCGTGATCCGCTTACTGAACCTCCACCCCATAGCCTTTTCCTTGACTCATGATTGTAGAACTGGGCGCTTACTGTCATAGCAGTGTCTCGCACGCATGACGGCAGATACGAAGGTCTGAACATGCGCCCGGTTGAGAACTAGCGTTTAAGCGCCTGGGAGCTCGATGAACTTCTCACCACTCCACTGGAAGCGCTGCGGGTATGGCTGCGTCGGGCAGCAACGTGGATCATCATCTCCCTGAACAAGGGCGTCGATGAAGATGGTGCGACTGCCGACATCGCGCGCCTCACGAACGGCTCCACTAATTGCAGCATCGCCACCTTGAGCCTGCCAACCCTCTGGCGCGTGGTAGAACGCTGCGAGGGAGTGATAGGCCGACTGTGAGCCGCCTGAGCCTTCGATGGTATAGAGCACTGCGGCATCCAATTCACCGTCACCATTCAGGTCCACCTGAATGATTTGCCGACCTTCTGGGTACTCTACACCGCCGTCTGTATCGAGCCCCGCGATGTACGCATTGATTGCCACAGTCAAGTCAGGGAACGACTGTGCTGCAACAGTAGATTGAGCCATCACGACTGCAGGTGGGGTGGCAACTGGGTTATTCAATTGCGGCTCGACCGGATCTGCTGCAATGGTATCAGCCCCGGCATTCGGCTCCGGCTCGACAGAGCTCGGGCTACCTCTGCCGTTCACAGCGTCGGCAATCATTTGGTAACTCCGAAGTGCCTGATCGTCTGGCTTCAGACCTGCCTTCTTCGCACGAACAGAAAACTCCTTTTGGATCTCGCCCAAAGCCCGTCCCATGTCCTCAGGGTTGAAGGTCATCACAAATCCTTTAGGAGACATCGGTTGCGAGTCACCGAAGAAGATGCGCGCAAAAATGTTCGGTCGCATGTCCTCAAGGGCGTCGATGCCGGCATCAACAAACTCGTCCGCGACATCCTTGTACAGCGACCATCCTTCATCGCCGAAAAGCTTGGTGATGTTCTCTTTGGCCACGTCATTTTTGAAGTCGGTTAGCTCCAGGGCTTTCTGGTTAAAGTCGATCGTTTGGCTCCTGCAGCTATACGTGTCATTACCGAAGCAGTTCTGCCTTAACTCGTTGAGTGCCAGGGAAAGACGTACGTCATTTGCTGCCTGGCCGCAGCCGGCCAGCATGGTGACCACAGCACTGGAAACCAAGATTCTCTTAATCACTTGAAACTCCGCAATCCATGCGCATCACGTGTGCGCGCAAAGCTAGGTGGTCAGAACGAACCACCTGACAAAAAAAAGCCCCTGCCGTGTTAGCAGGGGCTTTTCCTACAGGCTCGAATTAGCCGATGGAAACGCCATGGGCTTCAGCCAGTGGCTTCAGGCCGCCAGCGAAACCTTGACCGATCGCCTTGAACTTGAACTCGTCGTTGTGACGGTACAGCTCACCGAAGATCATCGCGGTTTCAGTCGAAGCGTCTTCGCTCAGGTCGTAGCGCGCCAGCTCTTTACCGTCTGCCTTGTTGACGACGCGGATGTAGGCGTTGCCCACCTGACCGAAGCTCTGCTTGCGGCCTTCGGCTTCGTGGATGGTGACTGCGAAAACCAGTTTTTTAACGTCTGCAGCCAGGCCGGTCAGCTTGACGTTGACCTGCTCGTCGTCGCCTTCACCCGCGCCGGAGCGGTTGTCGCCCAGGTGCTCAACAGAACCGTCTTGCGAGGTTTTGTTGTTGTAGAAGATGAAGCTGTTGTCGTTCAGTACTTTGCCATTTTCACCGGTGATGAAGATGGATGCATCGAGGTCAAACTCGGTACCGTCGGTTACACGAGGGTCCCAGCCCAGGCCAACGACCACTTCGGACAGGCCAGGAGCTTCTTTAGAAAGCGATACGTTGGAGCCTTTGGTCAGCGAGACAGCCATAGGATAATCCCTTGAAAATAGATGGAGTGGTCGTTAGCACCGTGTGGTGCTAACGACGGATAGCGACCTTAGAAATTCAGGCCGTACGAGTTGGCAAGAGCCTTCAAGCCGCCGGCATAGCCTTGGCCAACGGCGCGGAATTTCCACTCGCCGTTGTTACGGTACAGCTCAGCGAAGATCATCGCGGTTTCAGTCGAAGCATCTTCGGCCAGGTCGTAACGAACGACCTCAGCACCAGTCACATCGTTGGCGATACGGATGAACGAACCGCCGACCTGACCGAAGTTCTGCTTGCGAACATCGGCGTCATGGATGGTAACGGTGAACGCGATCTTGTCGATGTCCGCTGGCACGCGGCTCAGGTCGACCTTCAGTACTTCGTCATCGCCGTCGCCAGCGCCAGTACGGTTGTCGCCGGTGTGCTCGATAGAACCGTCTTGGCTCTTCAGCTGGTTGTAGAAGATGAAGTCTGCTTCACCGCGAACCTTGCCATTGGCAGCCAGCAGGAATGCACTGGCGTCGAGGTCGAACTCGGTGCCATCGGTCGAACGCGGGTCCCAGCCCAGGCCGACGATGATCTTGGTCAGCGACGGGTCAGTTTTGGTCAGGGACAGGTTGCCGCCTTTCTGCAGGGTCAAAGCCATTTCTTAAACTCCTTGTTAGGGTACGAGTGATTCAGTTGGATTCTGCTTGAGTGTCTTCCTTTTCGGGGAAGATCACACTTGCAACGATGCCGATGACCAGCACCACCATCACGATGAGGAGGCTGGTGTTTGGATCGATCTTGAAGCCGTGGTGGAACATATGGTCTGTGGCGTTGAGGCCCAGTTTTACCGCGATGAAGAACAGCAGCGCAATGACAGCTTTCTCCAGGTGCACCAGGTAGCGCTTCAGGGCCTCGAGTACGAAGTACATGGTACGCAAGCCCAGAATGGCGAACAGCATAGCGGAGTAAACGATGAGAGGCTCACGGCTCACCGCGATCACAGCCGGCACGGAGTCGAAGGCAAACAGCACATCCGATACTTCAGCGACTACCAAGCACAGGAACAGCGGGGTAGCAAACAAACCACCTTTGGCCGCCAGGCTCATGCCTTTGTTCTCAGGTTTCAGCAACTCGCCCTCGAGAACCTTGCGGCTAACGAAGAACTGGTTGCCGTGCAGCTTTGGCCAGACCGGGAACAGTTTCTTGGCGAATCGATAGGCGATGTGCTTGGAGTAGTCTTCCTCCTCCTCATCATCACCGCCGCTACGAAGCATCATGACGGCGGTCCAGGCCACGATCAGTGCGAATACGATTTCTACCCAAGGACCGAACGCCAGAAGGCCGGTACCGATCGCAACGAAAATGCCGCGGAAAACGATAGCGCCGATGATGCCCCAGTAGAGCACGCGGTGGCGGAGGCCATCAGGAACTTTGAACCAGGCAAAGATGGCCATGAACACGAAAAGGTTATCGACGCTGAGAACCTTCTCAAGGGCGTAGCCGGTGACGAACAGGCTGGCGACTTCAGGCCCGTGCTGAACGTACAGGAATCCTGCAAACGCGAGGGAAATGGCAATCCAGAACACGGACCAGACAGACGCTTTTGCCAGCGAGACCGGCTTATCGCCGCGATGCGTAACCATGTCGAGCAGCAGAGCGCCTAAGGCGATGCCGACGAAAACCATCATGGTCAACGGGGGGAAACCGATATGGGTAACTTCCACAGGTCAGTCCTTAAAGTTCGAAATCAGCTGGGGAGAGGCCCAGCTCCATGCAGATCAGACGGCATGCCGCCTTTTCCTTTTCATCAAAGTCACCATCGGATGCGCCGACGGAGCAGGTAACGCGTACGAGAAGGCGCGCAGCCCCTTCGTTGTCTTTGATTCTGCCGATGACCTTCAACGCTTCTGCTTGACCGATCTGAGGGTCAAATTCGAACTTGCTCATCGCGTCGTTGAACACGGCGAGTACGTCGGTCAGGCTGAACACCTTCAACTCTGGGGAGTTGTTGATGAAGCCGATCATCTTTTGCTTTTCTTCAGGACCCGCGCCATTGCTCGCCACAGCTACCATGGCGCAGCCGTTGGCGGTTGCTTCCATGAACTTGCGATTCTTGTGCTTGCCTACTTCGGCAGTCAGGGCCTCGCGTGCTTGCGCACCTTTTGCTTTCAACCAACTGAGCATTGTTCGTACCTCAAAGTGGCGGGAACGAAGCCCCGCCCGAAAGTGGATTACTTGGAACCGACGCTCCAGCGCAGACCCCAACGGTAGGCCTTATCCATGGGCTCTTGGTTTCTATGGAAGTCGACCCTACGAGACACCTTAACGGCGCCGTTGTCGTTTTCAAGGAGAGCAATGGCGCAACAACCGAGACTTCCACCCTCCTCGTTCAAACGGACTTCAATCTCTGGCTGGCCAGGGATGAAAATGGTGACCACACCATCGGTCTGCCCCCAGTTCGGTGCACCGTCGTAGATGAAGGCGTAAACCAGGATTCGCTTGATCTCACTCCACTTCTTCCCATTGATGTGAATCCACTCGCCGCCGGATACGGAGCCAGTTCGGTCATCACCCATGAGTTGAATGTAGGGTTCGTCTTCAAGGTCGCCAAAGGCATTGCCCAACGCCTGAACCACGCCCTTGTGCCCGTCCTGCAACTCAAACAAGCAACCAACGTCGAGGTCGATAGACTTGCTACGACTGAAGAAGCCGCCAGACTTGCCTTGGTTCCAGTTCAGGTTCACCCGGATTTCACCGAACCCAGCAGCTGTCTTTTCCAGACTGATCGAGGAACGAGTCTTGTCGAGGGTCACCTTACTCAGGCTAATAGTCGACTTTGGAGCAGGGGCCGGTGCAGGGGTGGGCGCTGGAGCAGGTGCCGGCGCAGTACTTGGAGCTGGTGTCGGGGTCGGGGCCGCAATGTCGACACCAAAGTGGGTTGCCAGTGGTGCAAGGCCACCGGCAAAGCCTTGAGCGACACATCGAAATTTCCACGCACCCTGGCGACGGTAGAACTCGCCAAGAATCAGCGCGGTTTCCTTCATCCCCGAAGTCGGGATCTGAGTCTCAATGCCACCAGACACAGTGACCACAAGCATGGGTACACGATCGAAGCTGGCTTTGTTCTCGTAGATGGTCGCCGTCAGCGCGACCTTTTCGATAGCTGCGTCCAGCCGGCTGAGGTCAACGGTGAAAACGGCGCGGCCAGCAGCCGTATCAACAAGCTGCACCGACCCACCCAGTACACTGGGCTGGCCGTAGAAACACATGTCATTGTCGCCACGGACCTTTCCAGTTGCGGTCAGTGCAAATGCAGACACATCAATGTCTGCACCTGGAATAGGCGAATAGCCCACCTCCACCCGCAGGCTCCCGGTCGCTACCGGTGCGTTACCACCAGGGACCAAGGTTGTCATGCGCGCACCGCCTGAACGGCCAGGTTCACCAAGTCGTCAGCAGTACGGCCATGGGTAGTCTTACCGATAGCTTTGAACTCCCAACCAGAAGCGCCGCGCGACAGGTTGGCCATGACCACGCCAGTGTGCTCACCCTGGTCACTGAGGTTGAAACGCGCCAACTCCTGTTTATTGCCGTCATTGACGATGCGGCAGTACGCATTTTGGATGCGAGAGAAGTTCTGCCCAGTGAAGCTGTTAGTCGTAAACACCAAGTGCTTAACCGATGCAGGAACGTTGCTCAGGTTTACGGTGATCGACTCATCATCACCCTCACCCTCACCAGTGCGGTTGTCACCAGAATGCTGGATCGAACCATCTTTGGATTTCAACTGGCGGAACCACACCAGGTCGACCGGCTTCAGGTCGCCATCCAGCATGATGCACGACGCGTCGAGGTCGATCTCTCCACCGCCACCACCGAAAATCTTGCCGAAAAGACCAGTAGCTTTCACAGGATCCCAGCCCAGACCCAGGGTTACCTTGGACAGACCCGAGCCCGCGGTCTTCTCCAGAGAAATGGACTGATTCTTCGAAAGGGTAAGTGCCATCGTTACGCTCCTTGTTGGTCATCGTGCTGTTGGGTGCCAGAGGAGACACCCGTAACTGAATTTGTGGTCGCGTTCGTCGAGTTCACACGCGCACCAATTTTCTCAATCTTCATCCGGCCACGCTGCCAGCGCGGGTGAAAGTGCCGCCAGTGCGGCTCTTGCGCTGCAGCAAGTAGCTCTTGATCCCCGCGGGTGTCACCCCAAGCTCGTAGCTTGTACTGGGCCAGCGGGCCATATACAGCTTCCAGGCGAAGTACCTTTGCTTCGCAGCGGCAGTTACTCCCGCTAAGCGCGCCTGTGAGCTTGCCTTCAACTACTTCAAGCTCGGTCCCAATCAAGCTGATACCCAGCTCCTGAGCGAATGGCATGAGCACTATCCGCGGAGAAGCTGAACAGATTGTTACCAGGGCACCGCTAGCAACCTCGGCCGCGACGGATTGTACGCCGGCCGGCCGCATGAGCCGTACCCAAAACGCCTGCCTGAATTCCGCAGCCTTCCGCTTCACCCAAGCCTCCTCAACACCAGTCAGGAAGGTGGCGACAAGCACAGCTTTAAGCTCGTCGCGACTCATTCCCTTGCCGAGGTAGCGAATGCATGCAGGAAGCATGCGTATCACCCGTGCGGCGAACTTCCGCTTACCGAACGCAAACAGCAGGAATGGGACGAAACTGTCTCGCCGCGTCAGGGTGCCGTCGAAGTCAAAAACCGACAGGACCTGGCCGGAGGCCGGGCCAGCTTCAATCATTTCCTGGGTCACCGAACTGCCTCAGCCAGGCGAACTGGCTCCGCTATACCTGATTCTGCGGGTTTCACTCCGTGCCATTTCACCCGTTCGATGATGTTGATGGCCCAGTTGTAGTGGGTCGCTGGTTCAACCATCGCATCGTTGTGCTTGAAGACAGCAGGCGCAGAACCATCGACGATGAGCTTGGCGCAGTTGTAGTCCTCAAGAGGAACGCGGAAGCCGTCATGAATCTGCGCAATCTGAGTCGGGTGAATCGCTGTCTTACCAACCAGCCCATGGGCAATGTCCAAGCCCAGCTCCTCAGCGAGCAGCTGAGGTGTTGCGAGCTGCTCGAAGACAGGGGCGGTAAGAGCAAAACCTTGTGCCCCAAGGACCCCGCACAGCATTGGGATCACGTACCCCATTGGGGTCTGATACAAGGTCGTTGCCGGGTTGCGGCGCAGCCCCAGGCAACTCATAAGATCATTTCCACCGATGCGCAACGCAAGGATTCGATCCCCCAGCTCTGAGCGAAGCGCGCAACCCAACTCGCCCATTGCTCCAGGGTTGAATACGTCGCTGGTTTCAAGCGTGGGCATCATCAGCAGGTCGGGGTTGGTAACTGCTCGGGCCCACTCACCCAAGGTGGCAAGGGACAACTTCGGCACTACAAATCCATGCGCTGCGGTGATCTCAGGCCACTCGTTGAGTAGAGTCGCCATCTTAGAATCACGCGGACGTACGAAAACCAACGGACTTCTCGGAGAGCGGCTAGCTCGTGGCCCGATAGCAGTCAAGATCGCCCGCAGCGACAGCAGTGCATGCTCAACATCGGTAGAGGCAACCGCATCCTCTAGGCAGATAACGAGCGAGCGAAGGCCAGGCTGCTTATCTGCGCAAATCACATCGACGATATCGGCTCTAGTTGCAGGCATGTAGAGCGTCGCGCCCAGGGCCCACGGCGAGATGCGGTCCATTAGCTCACCTCCCGGATGATGGTAACGGCACGGTAAGGCCCCAAGTCTTCACCAGCTTCCTGTACCTGGATGCCGGCACGGTCAGTCAGATGGATCAGCAGTTGGACGTCTGCGTCGTTGCGGTTCCGCACCAGTACCTGATCTGGGACACGGCGCAGCACAGCGCGAGTCGCTTCGGCGATACCGGGCTTGATGCGATTCAAATTGGTCACACCAAATCGATCAGCAAGACGGCTGACGACACCAAGTGCATCGTTCTGCAGGTTCTTCGCCTCATCTGGTGTCCACGGCTGAGCCGGACTTACCTCGACGGCAGCTCGAGCTGCTTCGATCCGATCAATGAATGCTCGGGTCACGTCGTGCTCTCGCAGGTGGTCGTATACTACGCAGCCATGCAGCCCGCCATCACTCGGCCAGATCGAGCGGGAAACCAAACCGGATACGGTCGCGCCCAGAATACCGGATGGGATGATCCAATCTTCGGCCGAGGCTGCGAGCCAGGCTCGGCCGCACGGGTCTGCCAGTACGACCAATCGCGGGTCTTCAGGGAAACGGCTGTCACCTGCAAGGCTTCGCTTGATCTCACCGGAGATTGCGCCTTTGCCTGTCCACCCATCGACGAAGACGATGTTTTCAGCACCATGTGCAGCGATGATAGACTCAAGCGCAACAGTGTCGATACCACGATCGCGGACGATGCTGATGCCGTAGTGATGTGCGTCGCGGCCCCGGCCAATCAATGCACGGCGTAACAGAACCCCAAGCGGAAGCCCGGCGCGCACGAAGGACACGAGCGCAATTGTCGGCCCCTGATAGCGTTCTTCCAAGGCCAGAGCTAGGGATTGAACGTCCGCCGCCATGCGCAGGCCGTTCTGAGTCATCGCTCGCTCGAACAACTGCATGTGAGTCTGTGACGGCGCATCTTCCTGGCTGATCATTTCCGAGTAGTGCTTTTCCTTGGACTGGATCAGCCGCTCCTTTTCCAGCACATCCGTCAGGCCGATGTTCACTGGCTGCAACAGGAAATGAACATCCTCAGGCAAGTAGCTACCGCTACCAACAGTCATCGAGGTCAGGATCGGGTTAAGCATGGATGGTGCCCTCCACCAATGCGGCAAGCTGGCTCCGCGCCGGAGTCGACCAGAAATCGCAGAGGTTCATGTAGCCGAGATCGGTGATGCTGTCGCCGAAGCCGAGCACAGGGCGCTCCCCGTGTAATCCACGATCCTGCTTGAGGAAGTGCTCAACAGCGACGCGCTTGGACAGACCTGCAGGTAGCAGGGCAAGGTTGTTGCCGTTGGAGTGAGTGTGCATGCCTTCGATCAGGCCAGCTTCACTCAGCTTGTTGCGCACCAGAATCAGATCAGCGTCAGAACCGTTGTTGTGCTTGACCACAACGTAGTGACGCTGATCGGCCTCTTCCACAACCCAGCCACGAAGCGATACACCTTGCTCGTCCCCAATACGCAACGCCGTCTCACACAGCACGGGCAAGCGGTCCTGGAACGCCGAGAGAATTCCATTCATCACGCCATGCCAGTCCATATTGACGGAGCGATCGGGATTAAGAATCAGGCCACCATGGGAGCAAATAGCAGGGCCAGTGAAATCCAGACGAACACGATTGAAGGCCTCGGCACTGCGCGCAGTAACGGGTACCACATCAGTCGTTGCCAGGAGCCACCCAAGGAACTGCTTCTGCATCTCGGTCTGGTAACCGCTCACTTCACCGTTAACGTCAAAGGACGCCGGATAGCGCGAAGTGCCCTCAGGCATTTTTCGAGCGGTTTGGAAGAGCGTGTCGTCCAGGTCGACCAGGGCAAGCGGGCGCTTATTTGCCATCGACGATCACCTCCGCGTTCAAAGCTTCAATCAACGCAGCCGGCACAGCCTGTGCGTCCGTCTCGCTGCAGATCAGCACTCGATCGAATTGCCCGGGTGCCACGTTGTAGAGGAAGTTGACGATGCCCAGACCGTAGTTGTCCGAGAAATTCAGCGCGTGCCCAATCGAATGACCAAGTGCAATTGGCGAACGGGTAGTCGAGCTGAAATGCACATCGGCGCCAGCGCGCTCAAGGCGTTCAGCCAGCAGGAAGGGCTTCCAAACGAACTCACCGGTACCGAGGACGATGACCCGCTCACCCGGCTGGACAGCGATGTTGAGCCCCAGGGTGTCTGCTACCCCACGGGTACCCAGTCGGCCCCAATCGTTTTCGGGGTTCACAGCCCAATCTCCAGCGGCCACGGTGCCGGTGTCTGGCATTTCAGGAAGCGGAGCTTCAGGATCTTCAGTGAAGCTGTAAGCGCCACTCAGCAGGGATACCTGTGCGGCCGCTTCGCCGATGCTGCTCGATACAGCGCCTGCAGACCAATCAGTCAGCACGCAGGTGACAACGCGCTCGATCTGGTTGAGTCCAGCGTCCACTAGGGCGCGGTGTAGATTGATGAACGTGCGACCGGTCGAGGCCTCATCATCAACGAGCACCAGCGACTTGGCGCTGCGCATCATTTCCGAGAGTTGAGGTTCGGACGGCTCATGAATCAAGTGTGCACTGGCATGGCTGTGCTCTTCTTCAAAACGAGCAAAGATCAGATCGCCCACCGGGTGGCGGGTGCTGACGATGTACATGGTGTCAGCCCGTGACTCGCTGAGGGCGCGATGAACGCCAGCCCCCAGGCCGACGGCTGTCTCTGCCATACCGATGATCAGTACAGGGCCTGGCAGGTCGGATGGGATTTGTGCAGCCAAGGCCTTATAGGATTGCTGCATCACCGATGGCTTGACGGGAATGTGCTTACCCAGCACCCGAGAAACAAACAAAAATGCTCGTTTCGGATTGCGGCGCTCGGCAAAGCCAAAAAGCGACTCAGGCGAAATGGAAGCCTGATGCACATCAACTTCGAGAACGCCGCGCTTCAGCGTGGCGCTCAACTTTGTAGACGCTCGATTCACTAAACTATGCCCCATGTTGGAGTTCCGTGGACGATAGTAGTGAACCTAACGTGCGCACTTTTAATTTCAATGGCCTGCAGCATTTAATTTCGCGCTTCGACTTTCCAAAGCGACGGTTGAACACCCCTCGCTATATCGGCAGGTGTCTGCGCTGCATGAGAGTCATTGACTGTTATGTGGATATGGCATGCTTCTAAGAAGGCGCCGAGCAAATGGGACTTGACCGCAAAGTTCATGTTCTGCGCATCTGGCACGGTTGAAGTAACCATTCCGACCACACTCCCCTGCGAGTCGAACAGTGGACTACCACTCGACCCTGGCTGAATTGCCGCTGTGAACTGCAAGAGGCTCGAGTCGTTACGTAGTCCGAACAGGGCGGAGACGCCGCCCTGAGTGACATGCGCACCACCGCCCGCAAATCCCGACATTGGGAAGCCAATCGCTGTCACTGCGTCGCCCAGGGAGCAGCCGCCGGTTGCGGCGAACTGGACAGGCGTCAATGGCGCACCATCTACTCGGAGCAATGCAATGTCGTTTGAAGTGTCGACCATCACTGGCTCAGCTCGGTACCGACCATTGAAGGAACTGATCTCAATTGACGACATCCCCTCGATGACATGGGCGCAGGTCAACAGCCCGTTGCTGGACACAGCAAAGCCAGTGCCAGTGGCGGCCGTTGCACCGCCATTAGGCCGAGAGTCGCGACTTCCAACCTCTGGATGGTCAGGGTTGGCTTCGTCTATCTCCACTCCGAGCCTGCGGCCAAACGCCGCCAGGCCATAGGCTGAGCCTTCTGCCATGGCCCGGAACTTCCATTGTCCACCGCGGGAATAGAACTCGCCCAATACCAACGCGCTCTCGCCAAACGCGCTGGTATCCAGGTCGTAGGAAATCGTTTGATCAACCTTGAGCTTGAGGTTGCCAAGAGAGCTAACCGGCCCGAGGTTGGAATATCTGTAGACGATCAGCAGAACGCGATCACTGCCGGCAGGCAGGCTCCCGAGCTGAAGCGAGCAGCCGACCTGCTCCCGACTACCACTCCATTGCATCCAGGCGGGCTGCTCAATGTGAAAGAGCGCGGCAGCCCCCTTTGGGGATCGTTTGTCATCAACAGGGATCAGCGCGACAGCTGCGGTTGAGCCAAAAGCATTCTGCTGCGAAGACTCCAGCGTCCACGATGCTTTTTGTGAAGAAAGTGCAACATTGGCGCCTGGCGTCAGCATGTCTCGCTCCCTGAGTAGACAGAAACTTTAATCTATAATCTGGTACACGTGGTACCAGAATGATGGCCATTCTATCACCCAGCCGGGGTCGTAACGGCAATAGTGATCGCCCGAATTCGCACCCCCTCCTTCCAAGAAATCTCTGGCTCTGGGAGGCCAAGCCGGCGCGCAGCGAAGATACCCGCCAGGTTGACACCAGCTTCACGGGTGTAGCCAACACCACCTGAATATCGTGGGTTGATCTCAAGAAGCCTTGGCATCCCATCGGCGCCATCGCGGGTCTGGACGTTGATGATGCCGTCACAACCGAAATGCTGAGCCGCGGCGACAGCCAGATCGGTTGCCGGCGTGTCTCGCTCGAAAGTTTGGTGCGCTCCGGCTTTCCGGCGACCGACATACGCCACTACCTTGCCGCCCTCACAAACCATGTCTACGGAGCACTCTGGCCCTGGGAGGTAAGGCATCACCAGCATCGGCTCACGAGCTGGCCCGGCCGAGTAGATCCGATGATAAGTCTCGAAGTCGACTTCTCGAGCATCTGGGTTCGCAAAGCAGCGGAATGGGTCAACACCGGCCTTGAACCGCCAGAATCCCTGTCCATAGATGCCAACAACCGGCTTGATGCAAACCTCTGAAGTCGGACTCAAGGTTTCGTAAGCAGCGCGCAGCTGCTGTGGGTTTTCAACCGTGATAGCGGGGATGCAAGCCAACCCGGCGCGTTCTGCCTCGGCCGTAAAATTGGCCTTGTCGTCAACCAGCTCAAAAGTGCGCTTGCTCATTCCGCCGGTAACAAGCGTGATGCCTTCGCGCTCAAAATCCGCACGACGGCTCTCATACGCGCCCCCAAGGCGACCAGCTAAGACCACCCTAATCGAGTTCTCGACTGCAGTGCGGAGCACCCAGTCAATTCGCTCTTCGCGGTCTTCAGGCTCCTTGAAGCTGCCGTGAGCCAAACCGGTGATTTCCGGCCGGTCACCACCATGGGATGCGAATACGCGCACGCCGGCCGGGAGTGCCTCTAAGGCGCCCAGAATGATGTCGCGCTGAGAAGCCTGACCCTGTAGAAACCAGATCATTAAAACCACCTTGATTTAGTACAATTGAATTTGGATCTAGGATGCCGACCTTGGGCGTGATGGTAACGGTTGAGCCGGCGGCTTCAAGAGGGCATCATTATGATCTGCCTCCTTAAAAAACGCCTCTGGCCTGGTGGTAATCGCGTCACGCAAATTGTTGCGATTTATTAATGGGTTCGATCGCGACAGATGGCCGGAAGCCCCCGTGATAGTCCCTATGATGCCCCTGGCCATAAATCTTCTCTCACTAATCTTGATTGTTTTTGTTCACGCTTGCAGAGCCTGGAGGAGGAGCTGAGCAGACATCCTCAAGCATTTTATGATGTGGTCGTACTGTTCCCGTGTGATCGCCCCTGATTCCAATGCTTCCCTAGCCTTAAAGCGGATCACGTCTTTCGATAGTTTTGTCCGGCCGTTTTTTCCTGGCCTTGAGTATTTCGTCAGCCAGCCTCTTAAGTTCTGATGTAGCCATCGTGACTCCCTTCAGTTTGAATTATCAAGATTAAGCTTTGGGGGGCATCTACGACCTCAGTTCAGCATCCAAGGTTACTCCACAGGCCATTCAGCGACTTGAGTGCGATGCACAGCTCAACAAAGTGAGCATGCAAGCACTGGCATTTGCGATAGAGGCTGAGGGCCTGGTTTTCTTTCCTGTCCATCCACCACTCAAGGGCATGAAATGCCGTGGGTCGACAAAAGACGCGCGCAGCCGCCGTGACTACCACCTGCTCGAGTAACTAGGTATGTCCCAGCGCTACCGATTCCCAAGTGGAAAACTCGCACCCGGCTTGATGCTACCAACGAAGATCGAGGGACGCCTTCGCCTGCGCCTCGCATCAATCGAAGCAGCCGATATTCCCGTAACTGCTTGATTGCCCAGGCCAACGCGCAGGGTGCCTGCCTCGGCCTGGACATGGGGGATCTTCTGCTCCGCTCCGACATCGAGCGCGTGGAAATCCCGGTCGACAACGTCGCCAGTAGCGGCTAGCCGAGCTGGCCGGCGACGTGGAGCTGTAACCGATCCGACTACTCCAGGCAGTCCACAGGCCTCAGAACAGTCCGCCCAGCGGTGACTGCTGCCATTTCATGATCACCAACTCGCCGGCCACCTCAGATTTAGTCTGGCGCTGGTTCGTGTTGCTGTAACGAATATCCAGGCACTCGAAGTGGAAGCCATCGAAGGCGCGCCGGATGTCTAGGTGGTCGTTGACGCTGACCATCACCTTGCCCTTGCACCTGCGCATGAAATCGGCCATGCGCTCGCACTTCTCAAAGGGGAAGTCGACGCCATAGATAGCATTCTGCCATTACGGCGGATCCATGTAGAAGAAGGTGTGCGCTCGATCGTAGCGCTCGCCGCAGACGAGCCATGACAAGCTCTACATAGGTGCCAGCGAGGCGCTGCCGCGCGGCGGTTAGGTTTTCTTCGATGCTCAACAGGTTGATGGCCGACTCAGTGGTCGCGTTACCGAACGCTTGCCCGGTGACCTTGCCACCGAAGGCGTGCTGCTGCAGGTATCAGAACCGGGAGGCGCGCTGGATGGCGGTCAGGGTCTCGGGGCGTGTCATCTTCTGCCACTCGGAGATCTGACGGGAGCTAAGCGCCTACTTGAACTGGCGCACTCCTCTAGGTGATTCTGAACAACGCGGTAAAGAATGACCGGGTCACCGTGGGTGACCGAGAGGATTGCTTAAACAATCGTCCTACCCCAGCCGAACTCGGTGGCTATGAGCCGCTTCGGTGAAGCCAACCGCTCAGCGGAAACTCTGCTGAAATCCACCGAAAGCCAGACGCTAAAGGATGGGCTGGAGGATGGGCTGAAAAGCTGTAGGCGTAAAAAAACCCTGAAAAATCAGGGTCTTAATATGAATTAGTGGCGGAAGCGTAGGGATTCGCACCATCTCATCCCCCTCTAAGCTACTCGCCTTCTGCATGAGTGGATGTAGTGCCAGGGATCGTCCGATTCAACATTCATGGACAGTGGGCAGCTGAAAATTCGGTGGGGCAAAAAGTGGGGCAAAATCGCTAACCAAGATAAAGCAGACAGGCATAAAAAAATTCAGTCACCGCTAAGTGACTGGATTTTTTGGAGTTTTTTGGTCGGGACGGAGTGATTCGAACACTCGACCCCTTGCACCCCATGCAAGGAGAGAACGGGCAGGAGGCCACTTACGCTGATCGCCGTCCCCGTATCAATGCGGACAAGGTGGCCTAAAAATTTCCGGCAACACAACATCTAGCGGTAGACGCCCCCCACCAAGCTTCGCGCCGCAGCACTGCCCCCACCGTAATTTGAAGTACCTTTCGACGGTCCCGTGCTAGCACCTGGAGATATCAGGTCGCTCATGAGGGTCCGCTACCGACTCTGAGATATCTTTCGTGGAAAGCAGCCGTCGGCCCAGAGCTGACGCTCAACACTGATAGCCGTCGCAATCACCCGATCATTCTTCCCCGAGGTGTTGGGTCCGCCCCTTGAGTGGGGCATTTTGTTGCCCATTCATCTGCTCGAGCGCACCTCGATGAATTAGGTAGTTTCCAAAGCGTACGGCCCGGAAAAACTGGACTCTATCGGAGAGGTCGCTATGTCTATTGACTCGAATTTTCAAGATCAACCGCAAGTCTCAGATCCATCGATGCCTGGTCCTGATGTAAATAATCCTACCCTGAACCCCGATGACCCTAAGAAGTACGATCCGCTAAGGAAGCCAGGCATGGATAGCCCAGAGGATTGGGAGGACCAAGAACGGTTGCCTCCCGAAGCGGATGAACCGACGCCACTTTCTGATGACCGGCGTTGAGCTGAAAGGCCCGGCTTCGGCCGGGCTGCAATACCACCCTTCTACTCCCTGACATTACAGATGCCTCGCGTATTTCCGGCGTGTAAGTGCGGATAGGCATTAAGTTCCTGTTAAGGATCGCGCCGTAATCTCCTTGATCAGGCAATAAGCCCCAGCGCCCAGTTGATGAGGAGAGATGCGATATGGAAGCTGCACTGGCGAACAAATGGAAATGCCTGGCCCGGACAATCACGTATGTTGGTTGGGCGCTGTTCTGGCTATTGCTGTGGGACGTCGCAGTCACCCTGGATGCGATGCTCGCGGCGGGATATGGGTTTGAGCTGCCGTTGATGCCCCTGTCACTGTTGTGCTAAGCCCTGGTAGTGCTGATCAGTTTTCGTAACTCCAGCGCTTACAACCGATGGTGGGAGGCACGGACATTATGGGGTTCGATGGTCAACAGCTCGAGAAGCTATGGCCGCCAGGTACTGACGCTGATCGACGATGAGCAGCTTGCCAATCCAGTCAAGGCTAGGCTCATTCAGCGTCACGTGGCCTACCTCCAGGCCTTGCGAATGCATCTGCAAGGAAAACGGGACATCTCTGCTTTAACGCCGCTGCTGTCCAACCACGACCTGCAGTTGCTCACCACAGCAAGCAATTTGCCAAACGACATCCTCAGCGGCTCTGCAGAAATCATCGCTAGGGAGTTTCAGGAGGGCCGCCTCGACAGCATCCGCCTAGCCCGCCTTGAGTCCACGTTGGTCGATATTTCGAACTGGCAAGGCGGAATGGAGCGGATTGCCAATACGCCGCTTCCCTACCCTTACACCTACTTCCCCAGGATATTCAGCACCCTCTTTTGCGTGATCATGCCGCTCAGCCTGGTGCCCTCTTTGGGCTGGTTCACACCGGTCGTCTCCACGGTGGTAGGTTGCATGTTGCTGGCCATGGAGCGAATCGGCACCGACTTGCAAGCACCATTCGGGCGTAGCCAACACAGCATTCGTACCGATGACCTCTGCCGAAATATCGAAAAGAATCTTCAGTCGATGTTTAACTCTCGGGAGCGTGGGGCCTTGTCATTGACGCCAAGCCTGGCCACCGAAAGGCACCGTTCTGCCTCGTGAGGCACGGCCAACGGCTTGACAGTTTGCAAGCTCGCTCAAGATAGTAACCAGAGACTGCGGCTAGCCACATAAGCAGCCGGACTAGGAGGACAACACCATGGCTGATCAGATAGCCCGACTGGACGCTGAGCTCGTCTCTCTGGATCAGATTGCTGCTGAATTGGAGCGCCAGGTGGGACCTAGCCCTGTAACGCGCCCCCTGGTCATCGCATGGTTGAGCGAATGGTTGAAGGTGGCGGGCGAATCGAAACCCGGTTTACCTCATCTGCCTCACTCTCTCAAAGCGGCTTATGCCGCCTGGACGCATCAAGCCGTGGATCGCTGAACGGAAACTGCAACCCACGGTTTCCAGCGATGTTTTAAGCAATCCGTTGTTTCGGCTGGTGACGCTCAGCAGCGAGGCACCTTGCACGGCCAACCCCCCAGGCCAAGGCACGCGTCATCGACTCTCCTGGCCGCGTGTCGAAGGCTTCTTCGTGCAGTGGCATACCGGTGCCGGCATACACGCCTATGAACATTTGCGTGTCACCTGTGCGCGAAAGGCGCGCTTGGACATCCATCGTAGTGCCGTCATCCAAGCTCTCATAGTGCGTCCTGTGATGTAGCGCCGGGTCTGCCCATTTCCAGAAAATGTCACCGCGAATCCGCATGCCGCCCTCCTACGACTTTAGTCTTATATATGGGGTTTCTGAACCTTAGCGCAGCGGAGCAGAAGAGACAGCCCCGCCGAGCGGATTATGGATAGATACTGTGATGGGATGTGACGTGGGAGGCATTCCAAATGCGTCAACGGAATTCAGGATGTCCCAGGATTCTAAAGACCCTTTGAAGATTGCTTCTCAGCGCTGATCTGCACCAGCGGCCC
Organism: Pseudomonas sp. NBRC 111139; assembly: GCF_001753955.1. Lineage (NCBI taxonomy): Bacteria > Pseudomonadati > Pseudomonadota > Gammaproteobacteria > Pseudomonadales > Pseudomonadaceae > Pseudomonas > Pseudomonas sp. NBRC 111139. The sequence goes on along the minus strand of NZ_BCBP01000042.1, from coordinate 56,430 downwards.
ATGGTCATGAATGCACAGTGAGATTGAAGGCGAGCCCGATCCAGCACGACTTGCCGTCCGCGCTTCCTCATCACAACTCTCCAGCCAGTGCCCGGATCCGCGATAGCAACCTTGTCGCTCGGAAGCTGAAACTCCCTCACTCCCACTTGACTGTGCACTGAGATGTGCCGAGAGCGAAGTGCTTCAAAGGCACAACGCAGTAAATGTCGTATGACACTTAGATCATTTACTGAGCCTGCGTCCTTTTCGATGGCCAGGCAGGCCGCAGCGAGCACCTCAGCCACCAACTGCTCGGCTTGATCCATGTTTTGATTTGGCATGTCGTCCTCGACCTGACCGACAAAAAAATACCTTGCATGGCTGGCATCAGCATAGCGAGGGTCCCACGCCCGCAATCAGCGGGGAGGTTGGCTTCCCGGAACTTCCAGGCATGCTACGCCCCTGATTCAGGGTCGCTCGCCGGAACTCCAGGGGAACGCTGGCTTTCCTTGTCATTGCCCAGACCGGGGTTGATACGCGGATCATCAGGTATGGGAGCCCCTTCCTTTAGTTGATTATCCCGGCGCACATCCCGCCTACTACTCGCACCGCTAGGGTTTGGGTGTTCACTGGATACTGAGTTGTTTGCATCCACATCATCCATCTCTTCTTCTACAGGGGACTCATCCTCAGGCGGCAACGGGACCTCAACCTCTTCTGTCCCGCGACGCTGCGATGTTTCATCACCGTGTTTATCGCCGATCACCTGCTGCGATACCTTACCGGGAGCATTTTCATCAATGACCATGTCCTTTCTCCGTTCAGAGGCAGATGGTACCTGCACCTAAACTTGGAAAGCGGGCGATGCTTGAGAGTGCCTGCAGCTAGACGAGTGGCGTGGCAGCCTGTCGAAGCCGGACCTTCGGTTGAACGCCTTTCCTCAGAAAGGGGCGTCGGTTCATCCACTTCGACAGGTAAGCGCTCTTGATCCTCCCAATGCCCTCGATCGCGATCGGCCTGACCGTGACAGCCGGCCTTTCTGCATCAGAACCTTCCGTCGCTCTGCGGGCACCCTTCGGTAAACAGCAGGCCGAACACAGGGTGAACAACCAGAGAGGGAGTTTCACCATGAAAGCAGAGAAACCGTGCGCGTTGCTGCTCGCAATGTGCTTGGGTTGCGCGGCGCCATTTGCCCTGGCTGCCACAGACCTGAACGATCAGCGCGCCCCGGGCACGCAACCTCACAGCAATGGGTCCATGAACGGCCAAGGCGATGCGACAGGCTCTGGAATACCAGCAGATGGAATGGGCACGGGTAATGGCGGTACCCATGACAATGGAACGGACAACACGGGCGGTGACGGCACCGATACTGACTCGGGCTCCGGTGATAATGGGGGGGATGGTAGCGGTGCAGGACCGGCGAGTGGTAGTGGTGGCTCAACCGGTAGTGGATCAGGTTCAGGATCGGGCAGCTAGGTGGAATGGCCAAATGGCGGAGGATCTCCCGCTCATGGCCCAGCGTTTCAGTTTCGCCATTGATCAAGCAACACACTCAGGAGTGGATGCCATGCCACGCGGTGACAAGGACAAATATACGGACAAGCAGAAACGCAAGGCCGAGCACATCGAGCAATCGTACGAGGACAAGGGCGTGGGCAAGGACGAAGCCGAAGCGCGCGCCTGGGCCACCGTGAACAAGCAATCCGGTGGTGGTGAAAAGCCGGGAGGCTCGGGGAGGAGGACTGCGTCACGCGAGAAGAAGACCGCACGCACGGATTCAGCCAAACGCGCCGCCGAGTCTCGTCAAGGGCACTCACGCACTTCGCGCGCGTCGCTGGAATCACAAAGCAAGCAAAGCCTTATGAAGGAGGCGCGCAGCAAAGACATCAAGGGGCGCTCGAGCATGAACAAGGCCCAGTTGGTCGAAGCCCTGCAAAAACAGGGGTAATCGGAGAAGGTCGGCGCAGCGTGAGGCTCACTCGCCTCACACTCAACGCCATTGCGTCAGCAGCATGCCCCGAATACCGCAGACCGGGTCTTGTTCAGGGCACAGCACCTGGGCGATGCGCGCGAGATTGCGCGGGTGTGCTGCTCTGTCGGGCCGCTGAATGTCGTAGTCTTCCTGCCCAAGAGGATAGGCGCCGACCACCAGGAAGTTATCGCTGCACTCGATGCAGCGATGGCCCGTACCTGCTGGCAGCACCAGCACATCTCCCCGCTCCACGCTCACGCTTTGCCCGTATTCACCGCCAAGCGTCAAACGGGCCCGTCCACAGGCAATCCCGAGTGCCTCGTGAGCGTTTGGATGAAAGTGGTGATAGTCGAAAATCCCTGAGCGCCAGAGCGGGGTCCATTGGTGAGCCGCAAACATCACCTCGAATGCGCTGGCATTGTCCTCCGACGGGTCAAGTTTCAACCGATAAAGCAGTACGGGAAAACGGCTGTTCGGCGTCGCGCCGTCGTCTTAGAAATACAAGGTCTGCACGCTGGCATCTTGTGTATTCATGAGCGTCATGATGCGCACCCTGAGGGGTTATCGGTGCAACTTCGAACCCGTCGGCGGTTGCCTGGTTCCAGCCGGCAGACGGGTGCACATACCGTTGAAACTTTCCCGGCACGTGCCAAGTCCAGAAGCCTATCGATAACAGAACGGGAGCAGGCAATGACCGGCACGGTAGGCGACTTTCTGGTAGAGCGTTTGTATCAATGGGGCGTACGGCGCATCTTCGGTTACCCTGGCGACGGCATCAATGGTGTATTCGGCGCGCTGAGCCGGGCCAAAGGCAAGATAGAGTTCATCCAGGCCCGCCATGAGGAGATGGCCGCCTTCATGGCCAGCGCCCATGCCAAGTTCACAGGCGAGCTCGGTGTGTGCATGGCCACCTCCGGCCCGGGCGCCTCGCACTTGCTTACCGGCCTGTACGATGCACGCATGGACCACCAGCCGGTGCTGGCCATCGTCGGTCAGCAGGCCCGTGCGGCACTGGGTGGGCACTACCAGCAGGAACTGGACCTGCTGTCGATGTTCAAGGACGTCGCCGGTGCGTTCGTCCAGCAGGCATCGACGCCGGAGCAGGTACGCCATCTGCTCGACCGTGCGGTGCGCACCGCCGTCGGCGAACGCCGCGTCACCGCCATCATCCTGCCCAACGACTTGCAGGACCTACCCTACAACGAACCACCCAGGGCCCACGGTACGGTGCATTCCGGCATGGGCTTCAGCAAGCCCAGGGTGCTGCCCTTCGAGGAGGACTTGCAGCGCGCGGCCGAACTACTGAACGCCGGTCGCAAGGTGGCGATACTGGTGGGTGCCGGCGCGCTGCAGGCGACAGAGCAGGTCATTGCAATTGCCGAAACACTTGGCGCCGGGGTGGCCAAAGCGCTGCTGGGTAAGGCGGTGCTGCCGGACGACCTCCCATGGGTCACTGGATCGATCGGCCTGCTCGGCACCGAGCCCAGTTATCAGCTGATGAGCGAATGCGACACCCTGCTGATGATCGGCTCCGGCTTTCCCTATTCCGAGTTTCTACCCAAGGAAGGCCAGGCACGAGGCGTGCAGATCGACCTGCAACCCGACATGCTAAGCCTGCGCTACCCGATGGAGGTCAACCTCGTCGGCGACGCCAGCGAAACATTGCACGCACTGTTGCCGTTACTTGACCACAAGACCGACCGACGCTGGCGCGACAAGGTAGAAACCTGGCGTGCACAGTGGGACAAGACCGTGGCCAAGCGCGCCCTGGTCAAGGCCGACCCGATCAACCCGCAACGCGTGGTCCATGAGCTTTCCCCTCGCCTGCCCGACCACGCCATCATCACCAGCGACTCCGGCTCCTGTGCCAACTGGTTTGCCCGCGACCTGCAGATTCGCCAGGGGATGCAGTGCTCGCTGTCCGGCGGCCTGGCCTGCATGGGCGCCGCCGTGCCCTATGCGATTGCAGCCAAATTCGCCCACCCGCAACGGGCTGTAGTTGCTTTGGTGGGCGATGGGGCGATGCAGATGAACAACCTCGCCGAACTGATCACCGTGGCCAAATACTGGCAGCAGTGGGACAACCCGCAATGGATCTGTGCCGTGTTCAACAATGAAGACCTCAACCAAGTAACCTGGGAGCAACGGGTCATGGAGGGCGACCCCAAGTTCGAAGCTTCGCAGTCGATCCCTGACGTGCCCTACCATCTGTTTGCCATTTCCATTGGCCTGCAAGGTATCTACGTAGATCGCGAAGAGGACGTTGCCGCTGCGTGGGAGCGTGCGCTGGCTGCCGATCGGCCAGTACTGATCGAGTTCAAGACCGACCCGAACGTGCCGCCCTTGCCACCCCACATCAAGTTGGAACAGGCAAAGAAGTTTGCCAGCAGCTTGCTCAAGGGCGACCCCGACCAGGCGGGCATCATTATGCAAACAGCCAAGCAGGTGCTCGGCTCGGTGCTGCCTGGCAAGAAGTGACAGGCACCTCGGCGAGCCGGCTGAACGTTTGATCAGCCGGCCCGGTCGCAAAAACAGAGACGCAGCAGACTGCGCAAACCCTGACCGTGAGGACCTACCATGAGCGCGATCGCCTACAACGGGGCTGCACAGCACCCCATCTGCCTGACCCTCAATGGTCAGCCCCGAACCCTGCAAGTGCATCCCTGGGTCACCTTGCTTGACCTGCTGCGTGAGCAACTGGACCTGGTCGGCACCAAGAAAGGTTGCGACCATGGCCAGTGCGGCGCGTGCACGTTGCTGCGCGATGGCAAGCGCATCAATGCCTGCCTGACCTTGGCTATCATGTGCGACGGGGCCGACCTGCTGACCATCGAAGGGCTGGCCAGCGGCGACGTTTTGCACCCCATGCAGCGCGCCTTCATCACCCACGATGCGTTCCAGTGCGGCTACTGCACCCCGGGGCAGATCTGCTCTGCGGTGGGGCTGGTTCACGAGGGACGTGCCGACACCCGCGAGGCCATTCGCGAGCAGATGAGCGGCAATCTTTGCCGCTGTGGCGCCTACGGCAACATCGTCGCAGCAGTGGAAGAAGCCCTGCCGTTGATGACCGACGGGGCCCAGCCGCAACGAGGGCCGAACCCATGACGCCCTTCAGCTACCACAAGCCCGCCTCGGTCAGCGAAGCGGTGAACCTAGCTGACGCCTGCTCGCACTTCATCGCCGGGGGCACCAACCTGATCGACCTTATGAAGGAAAACGTGGTGCGCCCAGAGCGCCTGATCGACATCTCCGGCCTTGGGCTGGACGGTATTCACTCCACCCCCGGCGGCGGCGTATTGATCGGTGCACGGGTGAGCAATGCCGACCTGGCCTGGCACTCGATGATCGAGCAGCATTATCCACTGCTGTCAGACGCGATCCTGGCTGGGGCATCGCCGCAGTTGAGGAACATGGCCAGTACCGGTGGCAACTTGTTGCAACGTACCCGCTGCTACTATTTCTACGACACCGGCACCCCGTGCAACAAGCGCGAACCGGGAAGCGGATGCCCTGCGCGTGCAGGCATGAACCGCATCCATGCCATTCTCGGTGCCAGCGACGCCTGTGTCGCGATCCATCCCTCGGACATGTGCGTGGCATTGGCAGCGCTTGAAGCCGTGGTCCACGTACAGGGGCCGTCCGGCGAACGGCAGATACCTTTCGCGGATTTCCATCGACTGCCCGGGGACACCCCCGAGCGCGACAATCAACTGGCATTCAATGAGCTGGTAACAGGCATCGAACTGCCGCCCCCGCTGTTCGAACACCATTACCGTTATCTGAAAATACGCGACCGCGCCTCCTACGCGTTCGCGCTGGTGTCAGTCGCTGCAGCCTTGAACTTCGATGGCGATGTGATCCAGCAGGCGCGCCTGGCACTGGGCGGCGTAGCCCACAAGCCGTGGCGGGATTCGGTTGTGGAGTGCATGCTGGCCGGCCAGGTGCCTTCTGAAGCGCTCTTCACCCGCGCTGCACAAACGATGCTGCAAGGTGCACAACCCCTGAGCCACAACGGCTTCAAGGTAACGCTCGCTCAGCGAGCAATCGTGCGGGCATTGGATGACGCGGCGCGCGGTGCCGCCAACGGGAGGCTACGACCATGATCAACAGCACACCAGTAGTCGGCACGCCCCTGGACCGCGTGGACGGTGTGACGAAAGTCACCGGACAGGCCCGCTATGCGGGCGAATATCCCCAGGCGGGCCTGCTACACGGCAGCGTCGTGTCCAGTACCATTGCCCGCGGTCGGGTACTCGACATCGACAGTACGCAGGCCATGTGCGTGCCCGGGGTCATCGCCGTGCTCGACCATGGCCATCGTCCGCCTATATCCAGTTATGACGACGACTACAGCGATGCCGACTCTGCCGAGGGGGCGCCTTTTCGGCCCTTGTTCAATGATCGCGTGCTCTACAGCGGCCAACCGTTGGCGCTGGTGATCGCCGAAACCCTCGAACTGGCCCGCTATGCAGGCTCGCTGATCAAAATCAAATATGCCGAGAAGGCTCACCAGACAGACCTGGGCGCATGCCAACAATCGCATGCCGCACCCGCCGAAACACCGGCGCCGCGTGGCGACTTCGCCGGGCAGTTTGCCGAGGCGCCGGTACAGGTGGATGCCACGTATCTGACGGCCAACGAACACCACAACCCGATGGAGCCCCATGCGTCGACCGTTCACTACAAGCCCGACGGCACCCTGGAAATCCACGACAAGACCCAAGGCACGCAGAACTGCCAGGACTACCTGCACAAGGTGTTCGGCCTGCCCAAGGCAAACATTCGTGTGCGGGCGGCATTCGTCGGCGGCGCCTTCGGCTCGGGCTTGCGCCCGCAGTACCAGTTGCCGCTGGCAGTGCTGGCGGCGTTGCACCTCAAGCGCTCGGTGCGCGTGACCCTGACCCGCCAGCAGATGTTCACCTTTGGTTATCGACCCCGCACCGAGCAACGTTTGCGCCTGGGTGCAGACACAAACGGGCGCTTGCTGGCGATCGCTCACGATGCGCTTGGCCAGACCTCCCGCTTCGAGGACTTCACCGAGCAGCTGGTGGAATGGAGCGGCATGCTTTACCAGTGCGACAACGTGGCGCTCAGTTATCGCCTGGCCTCGCTCGATGTCTACACCCCGCTGGACATGCGGGCGCCTGGGGCCGCGTCCGGGATGATTGCACTGGAATGCGCGATGGATGAGCTCGCCTGTGCAGCGCAGATCGACCCGGTAGACCTGCGCCGCCGCAATTTCACCGACAACAATGCCAACGAGGGCAAGCCTTACTCCAGCAAGGAGTTACTGGCGTGCTATCAGCAAGGTGCCGAACGCTTTGGCTGGCAGGGCCGCAATCCGCAACCGCGCAGCATGCGCAGTGGCAAACGGTTGATCGGCTGGGGGATGGCTGGCGGCGTCTGGGAAGCCATGCAGATGAAGGCCAGCGCCAAAGCGCGCATCGATAGCCAAGGTAAACTCACCGTCAGCAGTGCCACCACCGATATCGGAACCGGCACTTATACGGTCATGACTCAGATCGCCGCCGACGCAGCTGGCGTCAAGGTGCAGGATGTCACCTTCATGCTGGGTGACTCCTCACTGCCCACCGCCCCGCTTCAGGGCGGATCGTTCACGGTGTCGTCGGTGGGCTCGGCCGTGCGCCAAGCCTGCCATGTCCTGCGCACCCGGGTGCTGGAACATGCGCGCAAAATGTACCCCCAGGTGGCCAACACACCCCGGCAGCAGATTTCTTTCATCGATGGCTACCTGCACGCGGGCAGCCATCGCTGGGCCTTGGCGGACATCGTGGCGATCGCCCCCGACGGTAAGTTCGACGTGCAGATCGACGCAGAGCCCGGCGCCAGGCGCCAGCCGTTCTCCACCGCCACCCATTCGGCGGTATTCGTGGAAGTCCACGTCGACGAGGACCTTGGCACGATCGATGTAACTCGGGTGGTCAGCGCTGTGGCGGCAGGACGTGTGATCAACCCGAAAACCGCACGCAGCCAGATCCTGGGGGGCGTAGTTTGGGGGGTGGGCATGGCCCTGCACGAAGCAGCGTTGACCGACCATCGGCTAGGCCGCATCGTCAATCACAATCTTGCGGAGTACCACATCCCGGTCAATGCAGACTGCGGGGATATCGAAGTGATCTTCGTTGAGGAGCACGACGACATTGTCAATGAACTGGGCTCCAAGGGGGTGGGTGAAATCGGCGTCGTCGGGGTGGCCGCTGCGGTGGCCAACGCGGTCTACCATGCCACGGGCAAGCGTGTAAGGGATTTTCCGATCACGCTCGACAAAGTGCTCTGATCGGGCGGGGGCCAAGTCCCCACCCGCTTTGCGCTAACGACGACGCGCTCGGAGCTTGCCGGCGAACACCCGGAAGCCCCAGGTGTTATAAGCCAGCGTCAGCGGCACCACGGCTGCGAAGCCGATCAGCATGAACAGCTGGGTGGATCTTGAGGCGCTGGCCTCGACAAGGGTCAGCGCCGGCGGAACTGCCAAGGGGAAGAGCGCGATCAGCATGAGCGTGAACGCGAAGCAGATGACGCCCAGGGCAAACGACAACGGCAACCAATCCCGCGTCCTGCCCCAGGCCAGGGAAAATCCCGCGAGTAGCACTGCCAAGGCCGCACCGGCCGTAAGCACGACCCAGCCCTGGCTCAGCCGCTGCCAGTAGCGTGCATCCAGCGCCATGGTCAGGAGCAGCACAGCGACCAGCACCAGTACGGCAACCCCGCATAACAGCCGAGCCTGGTGCTTTGCGCGCACTTGCAGTGTTCCTTCAGTTCGCCAGTACAGCCAGCAAGCGCCCAGCCACAGATAGCTGACAACCAGCGCCAACGCGCAAAACAAAGGAAAAGGCGCCAGCCATTCTTTGCCGTCGCCACTGTATTGACCCTGATAGTGTGGGACACCCTGGATCAACGTGCCCAACACCAGCCCCTGGCACAGCGTGGCAAGCAGCGAGCCACCCAGCGTTGCGGCATCCGACCAGCGTTTGCGGGTCAAGTGCTCACGAAACTCAAGGCCTGCTGCACGCAGGATCAAGCCCATGAACATCAACAGCAACGGCACATAAAGCGCTGGCAACAACACCGCGTAGGCTGTCGGGAATAGCGCCAGCAGCCCTCCACCGCCCAATACCAGCCAAGTCTCATTGGCATCCCAGATCGGCAGAATCGTGAGCACCAGCACCTCGCGCTCTTCGGCGCGACGATGAGCAGCCATGAGCATGCCAACACCCAGATCGGTACCATCGAGCAACACATAGACAAGCACCGAGAACGCCAGCGCTGCGGCGCTCAACAGGGTCAGCAGGTCGACACCCAGGAGGCTCATGGTTGTTCCCCGACTCGCGGCTCAGGGCCCGCCTCGTCCAGCGCGGGCGCCCGGCGCAGCACATGCAACAACAACCACAACCCGATACCGAAGGTGATCACGTAGAACGCCAGGATCGCCACCGTGGCAGCCAAAACGGTCGAGGTGGCCACCGGCGACACGCTGTCGGCCGTGCGCAACAGGCCATAAACGGTAAACGGTTGACGGCCGACTTCGGTCACTACCCAGCCACTGAGCATGGCTACAAAGCCCGCAGGCGCCAACCCTACACTGACGCATTGCAGCCACCGCGCACTCGTTAGCCGCCCACGCCAGCGCACCACCAAGCCAGCAATGCCCTGCATGACCATCAGCAACCCCAGGCCAACCATGATGCGAAAGGCAAAGAACACTACCGGCACCGGTGGCAGGTCTTCGCGTGCAAATTCATCGAGCGCGGCGATCGTGCCAACAAGGTCGTGAGTCAGGTACAGCGACCCCACCCGCGGGATGGCCACTTCAAGGCGGTTTTGCTGCAACGCCATGTCAGGCACGGCGAACAGCCTCATCGGCTCACCGGCACCTTTCGCCGGGCGGTGCCAAGAGCCCTCGATGGCCGCGACCTTGATCGGTTGCGTCTCGAGCGTGTGCTGTCCATGCAGGTCGCCTATCGCCACCTGCAAGGGCGCCAGCACTGCAATGGCCCACAGCGCCATCGAATACTGCTGCCGTGCGCGCTGGTTTGAAGGCGCGCGCAGCAGTTGCCAACCGCCCGCTCCCGCAACCATTGTGGCGGTACCCAGCAACGCAGCCACCAGCATATGCGCCAGACGGTAAGGAAATGACGGATTGAAGATGATCGCCCACCAGTCTTCGGCGACGAAGCGGCCGTGGGCATCGATCGAGTAGCCTGCGGGGGTCTGCATCCATGAGTTGGCACTGAGGATCCAGAAAGCGCTGACCAATGCCCCGACAGCCACTGCGCAGGTGGCCATGAAGTGCAGCCTCGGACCGACCTTGTTGAGGCCGAACAGCATGACCCCAAGGAATCCCGCCTCCAGGAAAAACGCTACCAGTACTTCATAGAACATCAAGGGCCCGATCACCTCCCCGGCCGCCGAGGACAACCCCGACCAGTTGAGCCCGAACTGATACTCCATCACCAGCCCCGATGCGGTACCGACAGCCACCGTCAACGCAAACACCTTCAGCCAGAAACGGTAGATGGCCATCAGCTGCTGATCACGACGGTACAACCACAGTGCTTCAAGCACCATCAACCACTGGGCCAGGCCAATGCTGAACGCCGCCAGGACGATATGAAAGCTGATAGTGATGGCGAACTGAAGCCGCGCAGCCAGAAGCGCTGTCGCCGCACCGCCGAACTCAACCAAGCGGATATTCCGCTGGCAAGCCGCTTTGCGGATCAGCCGCCAACGACTGCGCGCGGTCCAGCGTAACCGGAACCGACCTGGCCGCAGGCACCTTGACGTGCTCGGCGCGGTGCCAGAGCGTCTTCAACGGGTTGCTTTGCGGGTAGTAACCCGCTGCGCAGCCTTCGCGAATGTCGTACGCACCGAAGATCACGCTGCTGGCGCCCCGCACATCAGAGAGATGAATGATCAACATGAGCGGCATACGACCAACTTCGAATTACACAGTGTCCTAGGCCATCTTCATCGCTTCCCGCCGTTGATCTGTAGCCAGACGCCTAGCTCTACCAACACCCCAGGCCAGAGCCCGAGTCATCGATTCGCCCGGGCGGGAATCGAACGCTTCTTCATGCAAAGCCATTCCACAGCCAGCATACACTCCGATGAACATTTGCGTCTGGCCGGTGCGTGAGAGCCTGACCTGGACATCAATCGTGGTGCCGTCATCGAGCTCCTCGTCATGGATACGATGATGAAGCACTGGATCCGCCCAATTCCAAAACACGTCACCTCGAATACGCATGCCGCCCTCCTACGACTTTAGTCTGATGCGGAAACCTCACCATAGCAAAGCCAAGAGGCAGTTCAATGACTTAGGCTCTGCGAATACAGGCATCAGACAACCGGTCTAATTTTTGATACAAACAAATTTTCTTGTACAACTTTGCAACTTTCATCAGGCGGTCAGAGCAGGCAGCCGCGTTGCCAAGAGGCCGGCTGCTGCGGACGTCAGCAATTGAGGTGTAAGCTTTTCGCGAAGCACCCATTTACACGCGACGATTTCATGGTCGGCAACAGGCTTCTCATTTTCGTGGAATCGGGTGGTGAAGATGTGATGCACAACTGAATCCACTTTGATTGAACACAGAGACAGCAGGCCATACCCTTCAATCGATGTCTCTTCACGTAGCTCTCTTGCTGCAGCTGTATGAGGGCTCTCACCAGGCTCAATCGAACCACCTGGGAAATTCCATTTGCCGCCTTTCTTCCGGACAAGCAGTACCCTGCCGCTTCGCAGGCAGATTATCGTTGCCCTGGATTTGATTCTGCCTTTTCGTTTGTCCCGCATACATGCACTCGTATCATCACCCATCAACACCCAGCCTCTCGCGATACAGAGTAATGGGCTTCTTCCCTGAAGACGTTTCCTGCTGCGACTCGTTCAATTTCATGGGCGTTTCAGCCGTCAATTTGCCTCGGATCAGCAGAGCGCGGCACTGCAGCAAATCCCGGTAGCGCGGTAACCGCCGGTCGGTGTATGGTCTAGAGAGCGTGAAATTTGTCCGGCATGTGAACTGGGCCGGATCCTGACCGTTTAAGCCTCTAAGGACATTTGTAAATGACCAAGGCGGACTCGATTCGAATAACGGCACAGCTGAACGCTTGCAGCCAGGCTATGACATCGCTGAGAGCCTATGAAAGGGGGCTATCAGACAGCTGTTGCACGGATCTTGAGAAACTGCGCATAAGTGCGCAGTCCAGTTCAATGCCTTGAAAGCGTTGGACGACGCCGAAAGACCCGGTGACCCAACCGCCGCCGGGTGGGCTTGGTTACTGGAAAGATAGAAGTGAAATCAAGCGGATTTCGGCTCTGAGAACAGCGGTCGGTTTATCTGAGAATAACGACCGCTGTTGACATTCAGTGAGCGGAAGAGCTACCGAAACTGACTCACTTCAGGCTGATGATCAGTCGCCACCCTCCTGCCGGCCACACGTCAGGACAATGCGCTTTTACACAACGACTCGATAGTTCCGACCAGGTCGTCATACTGCACGGGCTTGGTGAGGTGTCGGTCGAACTGCATGTCCTTCGCCACGCCATAACCGCTCAATGCAATCGCAGGCGTGTACTTATGAACCTTGCCGGCCCTAAGGGCACTTATCAGTTCATGCCCATCCATCTCCGGCATTCCGATGTCGGTAAGAATGACATCGAAGCGCTCCTGGAGTGAATGCTCAAGCGCCTGGGCAGGATCGCTGTAGCTCTTGACCTGGGCACTCTCCATTTCAAGCAGCATGCGCATCACATCCAGGACTGCTGGCGAGTCATCGACCAGCAAAACTTTGAGACCCTTCAGTCGCCCTTGGGACTCGCCGGCTTCATCCCCATCCTTCGGCTCTTTAATCAGCTCCTGAGAGAGTGGCAGCGAGACACTGAACGTACAGCCATGACCGATCCCCGCAGATCGGGCAACGACGGAGCCCCCATGCGCCTGGACCAGCTGGCGAACCAGCGACAGGCCGATACCCAGGCCGTCTCGCTGGTGGGTGGCATGCTTGGGTTTGGCCTGCTTGAACAGGTCGAATACGTTTTCAAGTTCGGCAGTAGGCAATCCGACACCGTTGTCGATGATATCGATGTGGGCGTGCTTGTCCGCCTTGCTGAGCACAATACGTACCTTGGCCGCTTCACCGCTGAACTTCAGCGCATTTTGCAGAAGGTTCCAGATCACCTGTTCCAGGCGGGTCGGGTCGCCGTCGATAATCATCGCCGGCACTTCCGCGCTCGGTTTCTCTAGGGTGATCTCTGCGTTGGGATACTCGTCGATAACGATTGAGTGGATTTCATTCAGCATGGCACCGATGTCGAGCAGGCGGGTCTTCAACTTCAGCTTGCCCGTACGAATGCGCGCCACATCGAGCAGGTCATCAATAATACGGGCCTGGCTGGTAACAGCCTCGCCGATGGCGCCGACCGCCTTGCTGGCGTTCTCGGTGTTGCGAACGGAAGGGAGCCTTCGAAGAATTTCTGCGTTCAGTTGAATCAGGTTAAGCGGGTGCTTGAGCTCATGGGACATGACGGCAAAGAACTCATCCTTCATGTGGATCGTGCTCTGTGTCTCGGCAAGCTTTCTGCTCTGCTCATCGTGCAGCCGTTTATGCCCCGTCAGGTCACGAGCAATTTTCACGTACCCCAGAGCACTTTCAGCTCGGAGCAAGGCGATTTCTCCGCTGCAGAAGAACCGGCTACCGTCCTTGCGCACGTGCCAGCGCTCATCCTCTCCGCGCCCATGCTCACGGGCATTGCGCATCTCGTTCTGGGCAACACCCGCGCTACGATCTTCAGCGGAGAAAATCAGCTCGTAGGAGGAACCGATAACCTCTTCAGCGGTGTAGCCAAAGATCAGCTGAGCGCCGGTGTTCCAGTCCGTGATCTTGCCGTGTTCATCCAGGATGATGATGGCGAAATCGTGGGTGCTTTCGGCGACCAGGCGCATGCGTTCCTGGCCCAGGCGCAGATCTTCTTCGGCCTCACGCCGCTTGGTGATATCGATGAAGGTCAGCACCGTACCATCGATATGGTCTTCGCTGGAGCGGTACGGCAGGAGCCGGGCAATGTACCAGCGGCCTTCGGCGCTGCTGACTTCCCGCTCCAGCATGGTCAGCGATTCATACACGGACGACGCGTCTTCGGCCAATTCTGGATAATTGAAGCGATGGGTGATATCCAGCAGCGAGCGCCCGGTATCCACCGGCAGCATGCTGAAAATGTCCTTGGCGCGCGGTGTGAACCAGCGGATATGCATGTTGCGGTCAACGAACACCGTGGCGATATCCGTGGAGGCAATGAGGTTCGCCAGGTAGTCGTTGATCTTGTCGGTTTCTTCGACCTTGGTCTTGAGCTCGTAATTGACCGTGAGCAGCTCTTCGTTGATCGACTGAAGTTCTTCCTTGCTGGTTTCCAGCTCTTCCGTCGCGGAGCGCAACTCCTCGTTGATGGCCTGCATTTCTTCGTTGGACGCCTTCAGCTCCTCGCTCGAAACCTCCGATTGCTCGATGGTTTCCTGCAGGTGGGTCTTGGTTCGCTGCAGCTCGTTTTCCAGACTGGCCAGCACCTTGTTCTCGGTTTGCAAATCCAGGTCGAGCAGATCGGCGCCGGGTTCGATGGACGTGACGTTGAACACGATTGTACGCACATCCTGATCGGTGGCTTCGTCTTTGAAGGGACGCGCCGTGATATCGACCAGGTAGTCGCCTTCAGGATCGTTCACCCGGATCTTGCGGGACAGCGTGGCTTTACCACTTTGCTGGGCCTGGTACAGCGTGGTGCGAAGCTCCAGGCGCAACTGCGGCATGATCAGCACCAGTACGTTTCGTCCCACTTCCCCAGTAACGTAACGCAGGAATCTGCCAGCACCCTCGTTCATGTGCAGGATGTCGCCATTGGGATCGACAATCATGCTCGGCGGCATCTGCTCAGCCATCGCCCGCTGATGGATATCGGCATAGGAAAATTTACGCGTAGGCGGCAGCATGGGTGGCGGCGCGGCAAGACTGGACAGCGCAAAGCCACCCCGGGGCATAGAAGGCGCCCGGCGATTGATGTTGGCGCCCGCTCGTGCACGGAAAATCCGGTTACGCTTGTCGACCGGCGTGAACAGGTCCGGGCAGGCATCAGCAGACTCGGACGAGCCCATGAAAAGATAACCGCCCGGCTTGAGGGCAAAGTGGACCATCTGCAACATTTCTCGCTGGATGTCCCGATCCAGGTAGATCAGCAGGTTGCGGCAGACAATGAGGTCGATCTGAGAGAATGGCGGGTCGGACAATAGGCTGTGTTTGGCAAACAAGACCTTTTCGCGGACTTCCTTGCGGACGCGGTAGTGCTCACCTTCCTTGAGGAAATACTGCCGCAGACGCGTGGGTGGCACGTCGGTGATGATCGCTTCCGGGTAAGCGCCAGCCCGGCCTACCGCAATGGCACGCTCATCAATGTCCGTGGCAAAAACCTGGATTTTGACCGGGTTGGCCTCAAGCTTCTGGTGCTCGGTACACAGGATCGTCAGGCTATACGCCTCCTCGCCTGTCGAGCATCCAGCAGACCAGATGCGCACCTCATCGGGGCGAGCTTCGTCATCGCCTGTTGACATCAGAGGGCCCAGCACGTGGCGCTCAAGCGCCTCGAAGGCTTCTCGGTCGCGGAAGAAGTTGGTCACTCCAATCAGCATGTCCCCCAGCAACTGCTTGGCTTCATCGGGCGAGTTCTCCAGGTACTGGTAGTACGCAGGAAGATCGGGTTGAGCCGTTACCTGCATGCGCCGCTCGATACGGCGCAGCACCGTCGCCCGCTTGTAGTGCTTGAAATCATGCCCGGTGCGGGTTCGCAAGAGCAGCAGGATATCCAGTAGAACCCGCGGCAACCTCACGCTCCAGCTCTGGAGAGGACGAGGCGACTTTCATATCATGAGGTGCCGGGATTTTGATGGCTCTGGTATTGCGCCATATCTCGAGAAGTTTGTGAGGGATTTCTGCTACAGGTAAGACGGCGTCGACCATACCCGTTGCTATCGCTGCCAAAGGCATCCCATCGAATTCTGCGTCGTCGGGACTTTGCACGATGGTGATCCCACCCTGCTCTTTAATACGAGAAAGACCCACGGCCCCGTCGCTACCCGTGCCGGTGAGCACAAGACAAAATGCGAATTCCTTGTGAACATCTGCCAGATCACGGAAGAAAAGATCGATGGCGACGTGGCTTCCCGCCGGACGATTAGCAGGTGTGACCTTCAGATAGCCATCATTCATGGCCAATTGACTAGCAGGAGAGATGACATAAACCCGATTTTGCTCGATGGGAGCGGTATCGGTTACCTGCATGACGGGCATGTCTGTGCAAGCCTGGAGGATCTTGTCAGCTACGCTTTCATGATCAGGTGATAGATGCAGGATGATGACAAAGGCCATACCGCTATCACTGGGCATTTGCTCGAAAAATGTTTTCAACGCGGCGAGACCGCCCGCCGACGCACCTATACCCACCACCGGGAAACGCAGATGGCTAGGGAGGATGCCCTCTCGCTCCGGCAGAGAGGTGGGAACTTTAGTTGTCGGTTTCATTATGATATCAAGATCTTGTCTGAGCTGATAGGGTGAGTGGCTGGGTCGAGGAGTGATGCTCCTGGAGGCTTCACCCGCCAGCAAAATGGTCAATTTTGGCGCGTAATCCGTAACGAAAATGCGCTGATCATGAATGCCATCATCCTGATCATAAATAACGTCTTCTCGAAGTATAGCGTTTACCTTCGCACTGCCGAGACTCCCTTCGTGCTCCGATCCGTACTATACAACGCTTAGAACTGCAGGTCCTAAGCGTTTCGACGCCCGCAATTCCTTGCTCGTCGCCACACCTCGTTCATTCCTGTTTCGAAAACAGCCTTCCCCTCCTCAAGCGTCACCACTGAAGCTGTTGTTTTGAACTTTGCATGGCATGGAAGCTTCCCCTGCATACCCCCACGTTTTTTGTGACGCAGGAGCGAGGAGCATGAGAGCACTGACTTACCACGGAGCAAACGACGTCAGGGTCGATAACGTCCCTGATCCCATCATCGAGCGAGAAGACGACATCATCCTCAAGGTGACTGCCACCGCCATTTGCGGCTCCGATTTGCACCTCTATCGAGGCAAAATTCCAGAAACCGAAGCGGGCGATATCTTTGGCCATGAGTTCATGGGTATCGTGGAAGACACCGGGAGTGCAGTCACCAATCTCCAGGTCGGTGACCGCGTAGTGATCCCTTTTGTGATCGCTTGTGGTAGCTGCTTCTTTTGCCAGCGCGACCTTTTCGCTGCCTGCGAAACCACCAACACGGGGCGGGGCTCGATCATCAACAAGAAAGGGATTCCCCCGGGCGCCGCGCTGTTCGGGTACAGCCATCTCTATGGTGGTATTCCTGGTGGCCAGGCTGACTACGTAAGGGTTCCCAAGGGTAACGTCGGCCCGTTCAAAGTGCCCACCGAGTTGGCCGATGACAAGGTACTGTTTCTCTCGGACATTCTGCCGACCGCTTGGCAGGCAGTCATCAACGCCGAGATCGGCCCAGGTTCAACGTTGGCGGTCTACGGCGCCGGACCAGTAGGCTTGCTGAGTGCCGCCTGTGCGCGAATGCTCGGTGCGCAGACCATTTTCATGGTCGATGACAGCGATTACCGCCTGGCGTATGCCCAGCAAGCTTACGATGTTGTACCCATCAACTTCGAGCGGGACGATGATCCCGCAGACAGCATCATCCGTCAGACACCAGGCATGCGCGGTGTGGATGCGGTGATCGACGCTGTCGGCTTCGAGGCCAAGGGCAGCACTGCCGAAACGGTGATGACGGCGCTGAAAATTGAAGGCAGCAGTGGCAAGGCGTTGCGCCAGAGCATTGCGGCCGTGCGGCGTGGCGGCGTCGTGAGTGTCCCCGGTGTGTACGCGGGCTTCATTCACGGCTTCATGTTCGGCGACGCGTTCGACAAGGGTCTTACCTTCAAGATGGGCCAGACCCATGTCCAGAAATACCTGCCTGAACTACTGGAACACATTGAAGCAGGCCGTCTACAACCGGAATTGATCGTCACTCACCGCCTGGCCCTCGAAGAAGCGGCCATGGGCTACAAGATGTTCGATCAGAAGCAGGACAACTGCCGCAAGGTCATCCTCGTGCCAGGCGCAGCACCCGGCACCTTGGGACCTGACTACGTATAGAGGAAGCAAAGTCATGAACGGGCTCGCCAGCTACTTCTGGATTGCCGTGGCGGCAATCCTTTTACTCATCGATCTGTGGGCCATCGTCAGCGTTTTCAGAAGCGACAAGTCAGATGCAGTCAAAGCGGCCTGGGCCCTGCTGATCGTCGCGCTACCGCTGGTTGGCCTGGGTATCTGGGGTGTTGCTGGCCCGCGGGGTATCAAGCGAGGTACGGGGCCCACTTCTGACGAGCACAGCAAAGGTTGATATTTCCGAGCTCCACTTTCAGGGGTTTCAACATGATCGATCAAGCGACAGGCATGAAATCAGGCGAACGCTATCGCGTGGAGAACGTGGAGCGCGCTCATCAGTTTCCAGGCTTCTTCCAAGACGGAAAGTATTATCTCGGCCCTGAACTTCTCACCGCCGTGGGCTGGCTTGAAGGTACGCGCTTCATCTACGACAGCCTGGATGCCGCAGGTGAACCCGTTTTTCCAAACCGGGTGGCAGGCACGATAGAAGGCCTGACGATGACCCTGGTCGATGGCACCACCCTTGAGCTCTCACGGATCGAGGCCAGCGACACCATTGTTCCGATTGCCCCCGGTGCATCGGGTACGGAACAAGAAGCGCCTGACAGTGGCGCTTGGATAAATTGCGCTCCAAAAGCCGAAGCATCATCAGGCAACCTCTTTGAGCCTCCAAGTGGCAGGAAGGGTATCGACGGAGGCAGGAGGAAGCCAAAAGACATAACGCCGCTGCTGATCGTCGCAGCGGCGCTGGGAATTTTTGTGGGTTTTACACTCACACACTCACGACGCGGGGATAGATAGGGAAGGTCTGCTTTCAGAGGAATGAGCGTGGTTTCGTTGCGAGATCACGTTCGCCCCCTACTCTGCTGACGAGTTCGTGGGGTTAACCGGACGATAGTCCTCCCCTGCTACCGCTCTCAGGTAAGCAGCGTCAGCCTCCAGGCGAAGATCGCGCCATTCCTGCCAGCAGATAATCCCTCGACGATCCATCTCATCGGCCTGGCGAAGTAGTTCCTCGTGATAGTCGTCAGGCGAGTCCATTCTCAAGGCCCTGCTTTCCAGCACACAGTACCAGGCTGCCAAACAGTTGAGCTTCAGCAATTGGGCGGCGGAGAGGTTTTTCTCGAATGTTCGCATCTGGAGGCCTCACACTCTGATGGAGGGTTGAGTCACGAAGATTGCAGAGGTTCAGTAGAGCGGTGTCAACGGCGTTGATTGTGCTCTGCACGACTGGATGCAAGCTTGATCCTTCCCAAACGTTCGCGAGCAAAGCTTAAGGGCGCCACAGGCGCCTGCGCCGGTTCTTTCGCGCAACCCGTCGGCCTTGGCCAAAACCCAAGGAGTAAACACCCCGCTCCGCGACGTCCGAGTTGAACACAGACTTTCCTGTGTGACGACATGAGGTGAAAGATCATGGCTAACAACCCAACCAATCGTGGCCATCAAGGTGGTACTGCTCAGAACAATCCTGGCAATTTTGCCAATGATCGCGAAAAAGCGTCGGAGGCAGGTCGCAAAGGCGGGCAGAGTTCAGGTGGCAATTTTGCCAACGACCGTGAGCGTGCTTCAGAGGCTGGCCGTAAAGGTGGCCAAAACAGCCACGGCGGCGGGCGCGGTAGCGAAAACCGCTAACTGGCGGTGATCAAGCGCCAGGGCAAGAGCTGCCCTGGCGCTTTTCTACTGAACGGCCATCAGGAAACCCTCTCCTTCCACGCTTCGTATCTGGCAAGAAGCGGCTGGACACTCAACCCATGCAGCAGAATGCTCAACGCCACCGCTGACAGCACCAGGTTGGTGCTCTGCGCGGCCAAAGTGGGAAGCAGCCCATGATTGAGGGCATAGAACAGGTAGTAGAAGCTGCCAATACCTCGGATACCAAACCACCCTAAAAGCCCGCGATGGCGAATATCCAGCATTCCTCGAGCGTGGAACAGCAGGATGCTGATGGGGCGAATGACAAAAAACAAAGCACCGGCAACCAGCACTGCCTGCCAGTCCCAATGCTCAATGAGCACTACCCCTAGCAGGGTCACCAGAAACACTTCCATTGCCCGTTCGATCAGGCTACCGAAAGCCAACATGTCACCCAACATGATCCCCGCTGCAACCTGCGAGTCGTCGAGTCCTTTCACATCGCCTTTGACGGCTAGCTCCGGCGCCACGTCCTGGTGACCTACCACAGGCTGTACCAGATGTTCAGCAGCCGGTTCTTCTGGGCTATTGGCGGTCTGAACCTCCGCCTGCCTTAAACCGAGGCCCGCAGCGAATACCGCGAGAAACCCATAGGACTGTATCGACTCGGCGCTCACGTATGCCAACGCAATCAGCGCAAGGGCCAGATAGTCATTGGGCGAGACGGTGCTGTCGTCGTTGCGCAGACGCAAGAACAGTGTGAGCTTGCCCAGGCCGCGCCCGTCCAGTAGCCAAGCAACAGGCCTGCGGTTACTGCCCACAGCATGTCCTTCAGCAGCCAGTCACTGAACCAGGCCTGGTCATTGTCCTGTTGCAGGAGCAGCCCGAGAATGACGAAGGGAAACGCCACGCCGTCGTTGAGCCCTGCCTCACCCGACAAGCTGAAACGCACAATATCATCGTCCTGGGCATCAACCACCTGCACCAAGGTTGCGAGCACGGGGTCAGTGGGTGCGAGGATCGCCCCGATCAGTAGCGAAATGCCCCACCCCAGGTTCAAGCCGTAATGCAGCACCAGCGTTACCCCTGCGATGCAGATCAACATCACCGGCCCCGCCAGAAAAAAGGCGCTGCACCAACGGCGGTTGTGCAAGGGCAGGCGCAATTTCAAGCCACTAAAGAACAGCGAAAACAACACCGCAACCTCTGTGAGGTGCTCCATCCACCCGCTCGACTGGCTCAAGTCCAGTTGAAGAATACCCAGCCCCGATGTACCCAGCCCGATACCCAGGGCAAGACACACTACAGACGAGGTCACAGGGATCCAGCGCAGGTAGGAGGATCAGAGTGCGAGCAGCAGCAAGACTGCGCCCAGCATGGCGAACCAGACGATGAAGGTCATTTCCGCAGACGCCCAGGGAAAGTTTCCGAGTATTTTTTGACTTTTCGGCACGCCACGTCGTTCCGCTGCGCTTGGTGGGTTCAGCCAATACCTGAGGTAAACGTAAAAAAGATTTTCAGCGCTCCGCTGCGGTCAAACTGCGCTAGAGACCTTGCTGGTCGAGCGGCGGGAGAGTTGAAGGTACATTTGCAGGGGGAAGCGCCTGGACAATAGCTTGAGCGAGCTCGTCTATCGACCACGGTTTGAAGAGGTAGGTAACGGGAGGTGTGACCTGAGAAGCATCAAGCTGGTGGCCAGAGGTCAGAATGGCGGGTAGTCCAGACCACCTTTCGTGGGCCATGGAGATGAACTCCATACCTTTGATGCTTCCCGGAACACCATGGTCGACAACGATCAACGAGCAGCCGCTCTTGAGTCCCATCAAATGAATCAAGGCATCTTCTGAGTTATCGAACCCATCGCAGATGGCGCCCAACTCGATCAGGATGTCCACCAGGAGGGTCTGTAGCGTTGGATCGTCCTCTACTACAATTACCGTCTTACCTGACAACGACAAACCCTCGATGCCGAGCTTCATCACCTTCTCCATCCCATGGTTGGATTTTCGAGTATTTCACTCATCCGCACATGCGTCGATGAGGGCTAAAGGCCACCCATGCTCAATGGCCTTCCAACTTCTTCAATTGGGCCAAGCCTTCACGCATGAAAATCTCCACGGTCTTTGGCCCTACGCCCTCGAAACTCAGTAGCCAGCGCTTGAATCCCTCAGCATTTGATCCTTGCTGCATTACCTCAAGTTGAGCAGCCAGTTCCACTTCTACCTTGTTGCCACGATCATGCAGTCGTCGGGCAGTGGATTCATCATAGCGCCCATAGCCAGCCTGACCGAGGAGTCTGACCAGTGCCGAATGAGAAGTCTGGGCAAGCTTAAGCGGCGTATCCAGACCCTCCTGATCAACAAGAACCCGGTACGCCTCCACTGCTACGGTGGATCGGATGCGCTTGCCCATGAGAAAGCTGGCCAGCAACCATCTGAACACGCCAAGGGCATCCGTGACCTCAATGCCGAGGTCACAGGCGGTTATAGTCTTCAACCTTTACTACGACGCGAGTCAGCAGATCGCTAAATGGATTCGCCATCATTCTGGATGTCTTCCTCTGCCTCTGCTGCCTCCGTGGCATCCGCGTCATTCAAAGGTGGCGACGTGGGCTTTTGGGGATCATTGATGAAGGGCACATCGCTGGGCCCTTTTTCTTCGGAGCCTTCGGTTTTCGGCTGCATGGCAATACCTCAAAGCAGATGGATCGGGGCGCGGGGCTTCAAGTACCCGCAGCAACGCCCGAGAACTTTTTGACGTCGATAGGTTGCGCTACGAATTCCGGGCCATCGCCGGCGAGCCGCCACTTCACATTGGCGATGCCGTAGCGCTCGGCCATCGGTCGACTGACCAGCTTGATTTTCTGCTGACTCAATCTCGGGATGATGCCAACGCCGGCATCGCAGCTGGCCCAGTGCCAAGCCACGGCGTTGTCCATTTTTTCCAGGCGGATGATGAACGTCCGATGCTTACCGTGCAGGTCATACTCGATTACGTACAATTGAAGTGATGGCACAAGATCCGCTCCTTGGTTGATACGCTATTGAGCGATTCCTGGAAGAGATAATTCCATCGGATTGGCAGGATGATCTGCAGCCAACCCATGCCCGAGCAGTCAGGCGAGTTGGATGTACACCGAGTAGCTACCCAGGAGCACCCAGAACACTAGAAAGATCCACGGTGTGCGCAGCGAAAACAGCAGTGATTTGCGATGACCTGCACGCGATGTCTCAGCCTCACAAAACAACGGCGACTCGTCGTAGGCCAACCCCATCAACGGCTCGCTGCGCAGCAGGTGACTTTGCTTGAGCTGCCAGTGATCGATGATGTTGTATGCCGCCCGGATGCCAGGCCAAGCGTTGAGTGAGCTCAGTACCCCGAGCAAGGCGAGGAACGCCGGTACGATCAGGGTGAACATCTCGCCCCATCCTTGATTCAGATTTCCCATTGAGGAGACGAAGGCGATGACCAGAAATGACTGCGCCGCCAGGTAGGCATCGGTGCGGTTGGCCAGGATGCTGGTTTCGTACTGGATTTCACGCCGGTAAAAATCCAGACGCTCCTTGGGAGAGCCAAACATCCTGGCATTGTGCTCGCTGATCTCGTGTTCGGGGGTCGCTGGGGTAATGATTCGAGGCACTCGCTACTCCGGGAGTTGGGCCCCGAGCGACGACATGAGCCTGGAGCTGAGTCCGGTAGAACAGGCGATGGGGCATGGAATTCAGCTGGATTGATATCCCGCACCGCTCGTCGTACCAACTGCAGATTGAAATCAACACGAGGTGGCCAGGCCTTTCGAACCGGTATGAACGTTCTCAACTGCAGGAGCTTCTACCATGCGCGACTTCCCTACCCCGCCCTTCCCTTCGCAACCTCAAAATGTACCAGGCTCACAGCGCAAGATGGAGCCCTATCCGGATTGTGGTGAGCAGTCGTATACCGGCCACAATCGACTCGAAGGCAAGATTGCACTTATCACCGGAGCAGACAGCGGTATCGGGCGGGCAGTCGCGATTGCCTATGCCCGCGAAGGGGCCGACGTCGCCATCGCTTATCTGAATGAGCATGAAGATGCGCAAGAAACCGCGCGCTGGGTTGAGTCTGCAGGCCGTCAATGCCTGTTGTTGCCCGGAGACCTGGCGCAGAAACAGCACTGCTACGACATCGTCGAAAAAACCGTTAGCCAGTTCGGGCGTATCGACATCCTGGTCAACAACGCGGCGTTCCAGATGTCCCACGAGACCCTGGAAGAAATCGACGATGACGAATGGGTGAAGACGTTCGATACCAACATCACCGCGATCTTCAGGATTTGCCAGGCAGCACTGCCTTCCATGCCCAAGGGCAGTTCGATCATCAATACCAGCTCGGTCAATTCCGACGATCCATCCCCCAGCCTGCTGGCCTATGCCACGACCAAAGGGGCCATTGCCAACTTCACTGCTGGCCTGGCTCAGTTGCTAGGCAAGAAAGGCATCAGGGTCAACAGCGTCGCGCCAGGCCCGATCTGGACGCCTTTGATTCCGGCAACCATGCCGGACGAGGCCGTCAAGAACTTTGGTTCCAGCTACCCGATGGGGCGCCCGGGGCAACCGGTCGAGGTCGCGCCAATCTATGTGCTGCTGGGCTCCGACGAAGCCAGTTACATCAGTGGCTCACGTTACGCAGTGACTGGCGGCAAACCGATCCTTTAGCGAAAAGAGGCTCGCCTTGATGGCGAGCCTCCTTTTTGGGTGGCGGTTTCAGCGTTTGTGCTGATCGTGATCACGAGCCGTTTTCTGCGCTGTCGAGTCATGGGCTGTACCGGTGGATCCATCCGGACGATGAGCATCGTTGTCTCGCTCCTCCTCCCCATGCGGCCTCGTCTGCGCCGCTGGCTTTTGCGTCTGGGTCTCTTTTTTCATGCTTTTTCCTCCCTTCGCATTTAAACAAAGGAAGCCAATCTACGGGACAAAGTTCAGGTCAGTGTCACTTCAGGAGATGGGCGGGCAACAGGGGCGATGAACCAATTACCTCAGGACCGCGTCCACTGCAAAACAAGCGAATAGACTCTGAAATGGAAAACGACCCTGTACTGGCCGCCCTCGGCTATCTCAAAAACAACAAATTGATTTTGACCACAGCGGAATCGTGCACTGCGGGCTGCCTTGTGGCTTTGTTGGCGGCCGTACCTGGTACAGGAGAGGTGCTGGAAAGCGGCTACGTCGTCTACTCACCTGGCGCCAAGAAACGCCTGCTGAGGGTCAGCCCCGAAACCATCGAACGATACGGCCTGACCAGCGAAGCAGTAGCCTGGGAAATGGCCTTGGGCGCCTTGAGAGACAGCGATGCGAATGTGGTGATCGCCACCACCGGGGTAGCCGGGCCGGCGCCCGAATCCGGGATACCACCGGGGACGATGTGCTTTGCCTGGGCTTTCGCCGGCGAGCCAATAGCCGTTTTCACGCGCACTCAGCGTTTCTTCGGCGAGCGGTCTGAAGTCATGCGCCAAGGCGCCCTGTTCGGATTGGCCCGGCTCTCCCACTATCACCAGCGCTGGTTACGCGGTGAGCGCGCCTGAGGGGGTGGTCATGTCGGAAGATGAACTGATTTCCAGGCATCAACCTGTTCAAGAAGACATGCCGATGCAGCAGCGCGTCTGGCGCTTTGAGCGCGTGGGGTGGTACGTGCTCGTGGCCATCGTATTGCTTGCCTTGGCAGGCCTGTTCGGTAATGGCCCGTTGAGCGATGCCCAGGTGGTAAGCCAGGATGGCCGGGTACGGGTCGAGTACCAGCGCCTCAGCCGAAGCGGCACGACAGACAGTCTTTTCATCACGGTTCAGGGCATCCCTGGTCAGCCGGTGGAGGTGCAACTCGAGGGATCATTGCTCCGTGACGCCAGTATCGAGACGTTACAACCGGAGCCACAACGGTCGCTGTCGCACGGCCAGGCCATGCTGTTCCAGTTGGGTACCAGGCAAGATGGCGTGGCCACCTTGTACCTGACCCTTCGAAGTGAGCACGTAGGCACTCTGGAGGGCAACGTCAGGGCTGGCCCTGAAAGCGCCGTTCACTTCTCCACATTCCTTTACCCCTAGGAGTGCGTCATGGATTCGATCCTCCGCGCAGCCGGGATGTACGTTGCCCTCATGCTGCTGTTTCGCGTAGCCGGGCGGCGCTCGCTGGCTGATTTGACGACCTTCGACTTCGTGTTGTTGCTGATCATCGGAGAAGCCACCCAGCAAGCGCTTCTGGGCGACGATTTTTCATTCACCAATGCCATGCTGGTAATTACCACGCTGATCGTTCTGGACGTCGGCCTTTCGCTCGCGAAGCTCAACTCCAAGTCTTTGGCCAGGTTTCTGGATGGGCACGCTACCCTGGTTGTCGAGAATGGGCGCTTTCTGCATCGCCGCATGCGTCGGGCACGCCTCACGGAGGACGATATCCTTGAGTCAGCGCGGGACAGCCAGGGCATTGAGCACATTGAGCAGGTCAAGTTCGCCATCGTCGAACGCAATGGAAAGATTTCGATCATTCCTGCCGAATGAGGCCTGGGGGCAACAGTAAAGCAACGACTACCGCCTCGCACACACACGCGATGATGCCAGCCATCGTAAGCATTGAACCGTGTCACTCCGTGCGTACTCAACCACGAGCAAGTGCTAGCTGATTCCGTGATGAGGTAACGCCAATGAACGCTATCGACTTACTGATCCAAGACCACAAGCTGGTGAAAAAGCTGCTCGAAGAGCTGTCGACCACTACGGAGCGAGCGGTAAAGAAACGGGCTGAGTTACTCCACAAAATTGAGCAGGAGCTACAGATTCACACCGCGCTCGAAGAAGAAATTCTCTATCCGGCCATCAAGGAAGCGGGTGGCAAGGAAGAAGCGAAGATGTACTACGAGGCCAAGGAAGAACACCGGACTGTCGACGCCCTCGTCCTGCCCGACCTTATGCATACCGAAACCGGCACCGTCGAATTCGCCGGGCGGGTCAAGGTCATGAAAGAGTTGTTGGAGCATCACATCGAGGAAGAAGAAGGCGATCTCTTCCCCACCGCGAAGAAACTGCTCAGCAAGGACACCCTCGAGGAGCTTGGGCAAACCATGGAAATGCAGAAAAAGATCCTCAAGGGCGAGCAGCGAGCGACTTAAGCAAGTGAGCACCTGCCAGCGCCCTGAACGCTGGCAGGTGATCAGCTTCAGATTCCCCATCATCAGTTGGAAGGTTTCATGGAATATTGGATTGGGTTACTTGAATGGCCTGCCATGGTGATGACCGTGGTGGCAGCCTGGTGCATCGGTTCGGGCCGTCCGGGCAGAAGGAAGACAGGATTCTGCTGTTTCATCGCAAGCAACGTGCTGTGGGCCGTGTGGGGCTGGCAAGCACATGCCTGGGCACTGATAATCCTGCAGTTCTGCCTCTGCGCGATGAATTTGCGGGGGTGGCGGAAGAACACGCAACTGGAAATTGCCGGGTGATAACGCTCTGACAAGCAGGTGGCCCAGCGATGCTGCCCGTATTCGTCTATCTACGGCGCCTTTCGCCCACCACCGGTCGTCAGTTCCATCGACCTCCATGCCAGCTCACCGGTCAACCCTGGGAGACTTCGACCGCGACGGTGAATCAATGGACGTGCTTGCTGACAATGATATGTCGACCCGTAGTCACGTGGTGGGGCAACTCATCATGGTGTTCTCCTTGATCTTGTTGTTAGCCCTGTTGCTGGGGCTGTTCTCCCTCTACCGCCTCGCCGGGGCGCTCGACGTCCAACAAATGGAGCAAAGCCGTTTTCATGCTGATTCGGCTATCAAACAACTGCAGAAGAGCGACAGGACGTTCCTGCTGACCCACACTGATTGGCAGGCCGCCTATGATCACCTGGGGAGGCAGGTCGACACGCATTGGGCATACATCGAGGACAACGTAGGCGCCACGCTCTTCACCGCCGATGGGTATGAGGGAGTATACGTGCTCGATGATGAGGGTACCCGCTACGCCATGCTGGAAGGTCAGCTCAGCCAGCAGGGGCTTGAGCAGCTCACCTCCAGTGCTGACAAGATCTTGCACCTTGCTCGCCAAGCCGCCCAGCATGACCAGGCGACTTCAGGATATATCGTATTTCGTGGCCTGCCGGCGTTGTACAGCGCTGCACTGATACGTCCACAGGCCCAACCCCACCACCTGCCGAAACCCACAGCAGTGATGGTGTTCATTCGCGTTCTCTCACCGAAGGTGCTGTTGGTGCTGGGCGAGTTGGCGGGGTTGTCCGGCGTGGCTGTAAGCGATTCGACCGAGCAGCGTAAAGGGCGTGGTGTTCTCGCCCTCCAAGGCATCGGTCTCGCCCTGAGCTGGGATTTACCGCAGCCTGGCACCCAATTGATCAAGACAGTAATTACGCCCCTCGCTATCGCCGTGCTCCTGATTGCGCTGACCATTGCACTGTTTGCACGCTATGCGATGCGGGCCAGCACGAGGATCGATCGTAGCCACCATGCGCTCATGACATCCAGGGCTGCCCTGCAATCGAGCGAAGAGCGCTTCAAGGCTGTGGCCGAAGCCGCATCGGACTGGATCTGGGAAACGGATGTGCTCCTACGGCTAACCTACCTGTCGGACCGTTTTAGCGAACTTACCGGGCATCCTGTAGAAGTATGGCAACAGCGCCCGATTACCGAGCTGCTGTCGTGTGATACCAGCCATTTCCAGACCTGGCTTCATAGTCTGGCTGCGACAAGCTCTTCCGGTACCCTACGCTGCCAGTATCAGGATCATCTGGGCCAACAGCGTATTTGCAGAATCGCTTCCCGCGCAATCGTGGATCAGAGCGTCTGTACCGGGTTTCGTGGCACTTGTAGCGACATCACCGACGAAGTAGCCGCACATGCCCAGATTCAGCATCTCTCTTTGCACGATGCCCTTACCGGGCTGCCGAATCGCAATAAGCTGTTTCGGTTCCTCGAACAAACCATGAGTAGCACTGGGCCACTCCAGGTAGCGCTGCTGATACTGGATCTTGATAATTTCAAGCCGATCAACGACAGCCTTGGGCATCCGGCAGGCGATGCGGTGTTGCTCGAGGTGGCCGGCCGCCTTGGTCAGGTTACCCGCGACAGTGACCTGGTTGCCCGCTTGGGAGGCGACGAGTTCATCGTCGTAGTGACCCGGCCAGGGGATCGCAAGGACATGGACCGATTCTGCATCCGCTTGATCGAGGCAATCAGACGACCCATGCAGGTCGAGGGGCATAGTGTTCAAGTGGGTGTGAGTCTTGGTGTCGTGATGTCGGCCGAATATCCCGGTACGCCAACCGATTTGATCCGCTACGCTGACGTGGCTCTTTACAGCGCCAAGCAGGCGGGCAAAAACACCTGGCGCTTTTTTTCAGCGCAACTGAATGCAGCATTGATGGACAAGCGTGTCCTGGAAAGCGAACTACGCGATGGCATACCACGTGGCGAGCTTGTGCTGCACTTCCAGCCGCGCTTCAAGGTCGACGGGGTGTCGCTCGCATCGGCTGAGGCCCTCGTGCGTTGGCGACACCCACGCCTGGGCCTGCTACACCCGGATAGGTTCATCCCGCTGGCCGAAGAGTCTGACCTGATCGTGCTGCTTGGCAACTGGGTGTTACAGGAAGCCTGCAATAAGGCGCGCGGCTGGCCACAGACGGTAATCGTATCGGTAAACATGTCGCCGGCCCAGTTCAGCCGCAGCGATGTAGTTCGCGACGTCGGCGACGCATTGCGCACCACCGGCCTGCCGGCCCATCGACTGGAACTGGAAATCACTGAAAACGTCATGCTCAACGACGTTGAAGGCGCTCTGCATACCATGCATGCACTGAAGGAGCTGGGCGTGCGCCTGAACATGGACGACTTTGGGACCGGTTACTCCTCTCTGGGTTACCTGCGTACCTACCCGTTCGACAGCATCAAGATTGACAAGCGCTTCGTTCAGCATCTGGGTAAGAGCGGCAGCGACCGCAGCGTGGTCCAGGCCATCATCAATCTTGGCAACGCAATGGGTATGACGGTAACTGCCGAAGGTGTCGAGACCGCAGAGCAACTGGCCCTCCTTAGCGATGACCAATGCCATGAAGTGCAAGGTTTTCTGCTCAGCAAACCGCTGGAAAACGAAGCGCTGATAGGAATGATGAGGGAGCAGATCTCATGAGCGAATTCACGTCTCGGAGAACGCGATGAGGGGATGTGCGTGTAACTTTCCCGATGGGTGCCAAGTCCAGACGCCGGTCTAATTCACCCGTTCCACGGATCATCCCCGCTGACAGCTAGCGTTGCTGGCGGCGCCCGCCCAACTGGATCCAGACCGGCGCATGATCACTGGCCTTGGCTTCGTTGCGCACCCAGGCATCCACGCCCGCCCGCCTCAGATAAGGGCTGAGATCAGGGTTGAGCAGCAGGTGATCAATACGGAGCCCGGCATTGCGCGCCCAGTGATTGCGAAAATAGTCCCAGAACGTGTAGATGCGCTGCTCGGGATACAGGTGACGAACAGCGTCGACCCAGCCCTGCGCCAGCAACTGTTGGAAACACGCCCGCGATTCAGGTTGCAGCAGCGCGTCCTTGAGCCATGAGCGCGGGTTATAGATGTCCAGATCGGTGGGCACAACATTGAAATCGCCCGCCAACACCGCAGGATGGCTGCTGCCATGCAGTGTTTGGGCATGCTTGATCAGGCACTCGAACCAGCGCAGTTTGTAATCGAACTTGGGGCCGGGTTGCGGGTTGCCATTGGGCAGGTAAAGGCAGCCCACCAGTACACCATGCGCCGCAGCTTCCAGATAGCGGCTCTGCTGATCGTCCTGCATGCCGGGCAGCCCGCGACGCACCTCCAGCGGCTCGCTATCACGCGCCAGGATCGCCACGCCGTTCCAGGAGGGTTGCCCTTGGTACAGGCAACCATAACCTGCAGCTTCGATGGCCTGGCGAGGAAACTGCTGATCGGCCGCCTTCAACTCCTGCAAGCAGGCAATGTCCGGTTGCTCCCGCTCCAGCCAGGCCAACAGTGCGGGCAGGCGGCTGCGGATGCCATTGATGTTGAAGGTGGCGATCTTCAGCGCTTTCATGCGTCAGGGTCGCTCACGTGAGCCTGCACGGCATCTTCCAGTGCCCGGATATGTGCCTCATCGGCCAGTGCCTTCAGCCTCAACCAGTCATCCCAGTCAATCGCACCATCGTCCCGTAATGCCTCGGCGGTGCGAACCAGTTCATGGTGGTAGGCGTCCGGCGATTCGCGCCGGTAGCTGATGTCGTCGTACTGCGCGTACCAGGCTTCAAGTTCAGGAATGCTGCGTTCGATGTTCATGACGGCCGCCTCGTTCTATCCCTGCTAGTGAGAGCCCTAGTGCTGCGCAATGTTCAACCGCAACGGCCAGTCGGTCAGCATCCCATACCACTGAAGGAGTGCATTGGAACTTCTCACCCCGTCCGAGACGTCCCACATCCACACCTGGCAAAAACGGAGATTGAACGATGAGTGCAAAACTGAGTGGCAAGCGCGTTGCCTTTCTGGTCACCGATGGCTTCGAACAAGTGGAGTTGACCGGACCTCGCGAAGCCTTGCAGAAAAACGGGGCCGTGATCGACATCCTGAGTGACAAGGAAGGTACTGTCCGCGGCTGGAACCATGACAAGCCGGCCGATGAGTTTGCGGTGGACGCGACGTTCGACAGCGCCCACCTCGACCTTTACGATGCCATCGTGCTACCGGGTGGGGTACAGAATTCCGACACCATCCGCCTGATACCTGGCGCCCAGAAACTGGTCAAAAGCCACAATTCGGCCAGCAAGCCACTGGCGGTAATCTGCCACGGCGCCTGGCTGCTGGTATCGAGTGGACTGGCCAAGGGCAAACGGATGACCAGCTACAAGACCTTGCAGGATGATATCCGCAATGCAGGTGGCCACTGGGTCGATGAAGAGGTAGTGGTGGACGGCAACCTGATAACAAGCCGCAAGCCGGATGATATCCCCGCCTTCAGCGAGCAATTGGTCAAGGCCCTTGCGGGCTAGCTCCCTGACCTGTGAACTGGCAAACACCTGGTTTGCCAGTTCAACACACCAACTCCGTTTGCACGCATTGACCTGACTTTTGCTGCAACGGTTTGCAAAACCGGCACACCACCTTACAATCGCGATTAATTCCCATATGCATCTGATTAGCGGAAAGGTGAAGTGCCCATCGACACCCCACTGCAACCCATTGACAGCCTGTATCGCGATCACCACGGCTGGCTGCAAGGCTGGCTGCGCCACTGCCTGGGTGATCGCGAGCGGGCGGCGGACATCGCTCAAGACACCTTCCTGCGCCTGCTGGTAACCCGCCGCCTGCCGGAACAGCGTGACGGCCGTCGATTCCTGGTGCAGATCGCCCGCAACCTGGTCATAGACCAGTGGCGTCGCCAGCGTATCCACCAAGCTTATCTGGAGAGCCTCGCAGCCCTGCCCGAGCCAGAGACGCCGTCACTGGAAACCCGCGCAATCGTGATCGAAACCCTGATGCAGATCGACGCCATGCTCGACAACATGCCTGCAAAGGTACGCGAGGCATTTCTGCTGTCGCAATTTGAAGGGCTGACCTACACACAGATCGCAGCTCGGCTGGACGTCAGCGTCAGCTCGGTACAAAAGTACATGCTCCGCGCCATCACTGCTTGCTATCAGGTCCTGTACGCTGAATGAAAAACGCCAGCGAAGCACCGCTCTCCCCCGCAATCTTCGAGCAGGCCAGTCATTGGCTCATGCTGCACTGGAGCGGTGAGTTCGAAGCGGCACAACAGCAGCGCTTTCTTGAATGGCGCGCCGCGGACCCGGAGCACGATCGTGCATGGCGACGCCTGGAGCGCCTGCAAAGTACCCTGAGCGGTGTCCCTGCGGATACAGCACTAGGGGTGCTGCGCGAGCTGCCCGATGCGCGTCGTCGGCAGACGCTCAAGCTGCTTGGCATGTTGCTGTTGGCCGGCGGGAGCGGCTATCTGGTGCATTCGCATTCCCCTTGGCGCGAAACCATGGCAGACCTGCGCAGCGGCACTGGCGAATGTTTGCGACGCTCGCTGGTCGATGGCAGCCGGCTTAGCCTGAACAGCGGCACTGCGGTTGATATCCGCTTCAACACGTCAGAGCGGCGCATTTGCCTGATTGCTGGAGAACTGCTGCTTGAAAGTGGTCATGACCCGGCGCAGCGCCCGCTGATTATTGAAACTGCAGAGGGGGAAATCCAGGCGTTGGGCACACGCTTTTCCGTGTACCAGCGTGAGGGTGGCAGCCATGTCGAGCTGTTTGAAGGCGAGCTGAAGTTGCGTCCGCGGCAGGCGCCCGCCAGCCGCCTGCAGGCAGGACAAAGTCGTTGGTTTTCCGCCAATCGCCTCGGCGACCTCGGGCCAGCCAACCTCAACACCATCGCCTGGCTAGACGGCCGCTTGATCGCCGAACGCATGCCGCTGGGGCATTTCGTCGCCGAACTGGCTCGCCATCGTCCCGGCGTGCTTCGCTGCGACCCCGCTGTAGCGCAGTTGCCACTGACGGGGGTGTTTCCCCTGGCAGACACCGACCGCGTGCTAATGGCCGTTCAGCAGTCGCTACCCGTAAAAATACACAGATTGACGCGCTTCTGGGTCAACGTCAGCCCGGCTTAGAAACGCAGAAGGCTGCTGGCCGTCTGCTTCCGGCCTGAATGGCAAAAAAGAGTTTGTGCAGTGTTGTCGTTTTGGTCGAGTTGTACGGGATACCTCTTGAAACCCATCAACAAGCCTTCTCAAGAGGATCGTTCAGAGTGTCGCACCTGCCCACGCCAACCCGTTCACGGCTGACCCACCACATCCTGCTTGCCAGCTTGCTCGGCGGCGCCCCTTTACTGCTTGCCGTGCCTGCAGCACTGGCCTACGCAAGCGAACAGACACGCCAGTACGCCATCCCGGCTGGGGGCCTTGATCAGGCGCTGAACCGTTTCGCGAGCCAGTCCGGCATCTTGCTGTCCGCAGACGCACAATTGACCGCCGGCAAGCATAGCCCGGGGCTCAGCGGCACCTACTCAGTGAGTGACGGCCTCGCCCAACTGCTGGCCGGCACCGGCCTGCGCGTGCTCAAGCGTGCGGACAGCTACATAATAGAAGTGGCAGCGGACAGCGAAGGTGCCCTGGAACTGGGGGCGACTACCGTAACCGGCGCACTGCTGGCTGGCACCACCGAAGGTACCGGTTCATACACCACACGTTCAGCGCAGACGGCCACCAAACTGCCATTGTCCCTGCGCGAGACACCACAATCAGTCACGATCATCACGCGCCAACGCATCGAGGACCAGAACCTCGCCAACCTCAACGAGGTGGTGCAGAACACCCCTGGGCTCACCCTGCGCCGGACGGGCCCCGAACGATCCTCGTACTACGCCCGGGGGTTTTCCCTCGACAACATCATGTATGACGGCCTGCCCACCAGCCTGGACAGCTCACAGGTGTCCCAGGACCTGCTGTCGGCCGACATGGCCATGTATGACCGGGTCGAAGTCGTGCGCGGTGCCACCGGCCTGATGCAGGGTGCGGGCAACCCTGCTGCATCGATCAACCTGATCCGCAAGCGGCCGACGCGGGAATTCCAGGCCAGCATCGAAGGCAGCATGGGCAGTTGGGACCGATACCGCACCGAGGTCGATGTCTCCGGGGCGCTCAACGACAGTGGAACCGTTCGCGGCAGAATGGTGACGGCGTATCAGACCGGCAACAGCTACCGGGACACCCTGGAAAACGAACGCAACCTGTTCTATGGCATCCTTGAGGCCGACCTGGACGACAGCACCACCTTGACCCTGAGTGCATCGCGCCAGCAAGACAACAACAATGGCAACGGCTGGACCGGCCTGCCAGTGGGCTTCGACGGCAGTGACCTGCATTTGTCACGCTCTACGTCGCTGAGCAGTGACTGGGAGTATTGGGACAAGACCAGCACCTCTGCCTACGCGGCACTGGAACACCTGCTGGACAACGGCTGGAAGCTCAACATCTCGGCTACCAAGACCTGGGCCGACCTGGACATGCTGGGCACCTATCTGGTCGCTAACACCACCACCCAGGCCTATAACCAGTTCGTCGGCGCGGGCCACTATCGGGAAACCCAGAACAGCTTCGATGCCTACGCCAGCGGCCCGTTTCGCCTGATGGACCGAGACCACGAACTGGTGGTCGGCGCCAGTCACCGGCGGGTGGTGTTCAACGGGGACGTGCCCTACAACATCTTGCTCAACAGCAACATCGACCTTTACAACTGGGACGCTGGCGCCACGCCAAAACCGCCGAGCCAGGACAAGTACGGCTGGCAGAACACCAATGCCAAGCTCAACAGCGTTTATGCCACCACACGCCTGAGCCTGGCCGACCCGCTGAAGCTGATCCTGGGCAGCCGCCTGGACTGGTACGACAACACCACCTCCTCGCCCTACAAAGGCACCGCCCCGAGCGAGCTCAAAGTCACTCGGCATGTCACCAGGTACGCCGGCCTGATCTATGACATCAACGAGCATCACAGTGTGTATGTCAGCTACACCGACATCTTCAAACCCCAGAACTACCGGGATGCCTCCGACAATATCATTGCGCCGATCACCGGGAAAAACTATGAACTGGGCATCAAGGGTGAGTACTTCGACGGGGCACTGAACGCATCGGCCGCCCTCTTTCAGATCGACCAGGAGGACCGCGCGAAGTCATTTACCGACGGTTGCCCTACGGCTCCCACTACCCCGTGCTACGAAGCGGCAGGCAAAGTGCGCAGCAAGGGCATAGAACTGGAGGTTCAGGGCCAATTGACGCCTGATTGGCAACTGGCTGCGGGTTATACCTTTGCCGAAGCCAAGTATGTCAAGGATGCCAAGAAGGAAAACGAGGGCCGCCTCTTCGACACCGATATTCCCCGCCATCTGTTCAAGATGAGCACGTCCTACACCCTGCCAGGGCAATTCAACCAATGGCGTGTGGGGGCCTCCCTTTATCACCAGAATCGAATCTACAACAAAAACACCACCTACATGATCGAGCAGGATGGCTACACACTGGTGGACTTCATGTTGGGGTTCAAGCCGACCGAACACATCGATGCGCGCGTCAATCTCAACAATGCGTTCGACAAGAAGTATTACAACGCGCTCAGCAACTCTGTCACGGTGCCGAGCAGCGTTTACGGAGAGCAACGCAACCTGATGCTGTCGCTGAAGTACACATTCTGACAGCTGCGCTGCCCCCGGCTCTCACACAGCCGGGCACGCTAGCCAGGCTCACGGTTTCTTTTCTACATCCCTGGGTGCTTTCGCCGGGCCTTGTGGGTCCAATTGAGGGTCGTCCAAGTCCGGAGAGTCCGGGTCGAACCCCAGGTCCTCATCCTTCGTTGCATGATCGGAAGAATGGGGGCCTTTTTGCCGCTGCTCGTCGGGTTTGTTCATCATCCGTTCTCCGAGTGTGTGTGTGTGTCACCGTCACGGCCTTGCCCCTGCCTAGACAACGCCATGGCTTGTTCCTGAACATTTCAATGGGGATCGTCCCTGCCTGGGCCCGCTTCGTCGTGCTCCCCCAGTTGCTGGTACCGCTTTCGAAGCGCATGGAGTTCAGCAGGCCCCATGTCCTCAAGGTCGAGCAATGCCTTGTGCGCCCGTTGGGTAGTGCGCAACAGTTCGTCCAGTTTGATGTGCAACTCGTCGCTATCACGGTTTTGGGTATTCTGGATCAGGAACACCATCAGGAACGTGATGATTGTGGTCGACGTGTTGATGACCAGCTGCCACGTGTCGTTGAAATGAAACAAGGGCCCACTTACGCCCCAGGCTATGATCAACATCAAGGCAATAAAGAAGGTCAACGGCCGCCCGCTGTGGTTGGCTAGCCATTGTGCAAAACGATCAAATTTCATCGCTGAGCCTCCTTCGTGGTGTACCGCGGTGCAACCCTGGCATCCGGTGGAGGATTGCAACACCGGCAAAGTTCCCAATTTTGCATAGCCATCCACTCGTCAATCCCGGTGAACAATCTCGTCCTGCTGCCTGTCGCTACTGTTAAGCACAGGAGCTCAGGGGGCTATGGTAAGCGAGATCCGCATTGGAATTTCCGGTTGGCGCTATGGCCCATGGCGCAAGGACTTCTACCCCGAGGGGCTGCGCCAGGACGACGAGCTGGCGTTTGCCTCACGGGCAGTCAACAGTATCGAAATCAACGGTTCGTTCTACGCCCTGCAAACGCCCGAGCGCTATGGCAAGTGGCGTGACGAGGCACCGCAGGGCTTCGTTTTCTCAGTCAAGGCGCCGCGCTACATCACTCATGTACGCAGGCTCCGCGAAATCGACGAGGCGCTTGCCAACTTCTTCGCATCGGGCCCCTTGCTGCTGGGCGACAAACTCGGCCCCTTCCTGTGGCAGTTTCCCCCCAACCTGAAATTCGACGCGCAGCGCTTCGGCGACTTTCTGGCCAAGCTGCCACGCGACCGCAAAGCCGCCCGCAGCATTGCGCGCCACGCCGCAGAACGCCTGCAAGGCAACGGCGGCGTGGCCGTGCCGGGTAATGCGCGCCTGCGCCACGCCGTGGAAATCCGCCACCCCAGCTTCCTCTGCGACACCTTCATCAACCTGCTACGCAAGCACAAGGTTGCGTTGGTGGTCGCCGACAGCGCCGGCAAATGGCCCTATGTCGAAGAGGTCACGGCCGATTTCATGTACCTGCGCCTGCATGGCGATGTCGAACTGTACAGCAGCGGCTACACGGCCAGGGCACTGCGCCGCTGGCGCCTGCGCATCCAGGCCTGGGCTGCGGGCGGTCAGCCTGAGGATGCTCAGCGTGTGGTGCGTCGCGCCCCGGCAAAACGCACCTCCCGTGACGTCTACTGCTACTTCGACAACGACCAGAAAGTCCATGCCCCTTACGATGCCCGCCGCCTGCTGGACAAGCTAGGCCTTGACGGCGAGCTGGCGACCGAACCAGGCGTCGAGCCGCAGGAGCCGCTATGAACCCGACACTGCCCGCCCCCCGCTGCATCATCGACAAGGTCACCGCCGTACATCGCCTGACGGTACTGACCCTTAACGTGCACAAAGGCTTCACCCTGTTCAACCGCCGCTTCATTTTGCCGGAACTGCGCGAGGCGGTACGCTCGACCGGCGCCGACTTGGTGTTTCTCCAGGAGGTGCACGGCAGTCATCAACACCATGCCGAGCGCCATCCCAAGTGGCCAAAGACACCCCAGTACGAATTCCTCGCCGACAGCATGTGGCCGCAGTTCGCCTATGGCCGCAATGCGGTCTACCCCCATGGCGACCATGGCAACGCCCTGCTGTCCAAGTTTCCCATCCGTGCCCATGACAACCTGGATGTTTCGGTCCATGGCAACGAAGAACGGGGCCTGTTGCATTGCCAGCTGGAAGTGCCGGGCCATGAACAGGTGCACACAGTCTGCGTACACCTGGGCCTGCGTGAAGCGCATCGTCAGCGGCAGGTCGGCCTGCTGCAGGCATTGCTTGACAGCCTGCCGCCGGATGAGCCGGTCATCGTCGCTGGCGACTTCAACGATTGGCGCCTGAAAGCAGATGCGAGGCTGTCGGGCCACCTGGTGGAGGCTTTCGGCAAGCCGGCACGCAGCTTTCCCGCGCGCTTGCCGATGTTGCGGCTGGACCGCATCTACCTGCGTAACGCACAAGCTTGCGAAGCACGGGTGTTGTCCAGATACCCGTGGTCACACCTCTCCGACCATGCCCCGCTGGTGGCGCAGGTGACGCTATGAAGCTGCCTTGGTGCGACGGCAACCGCGTCGAGTTGCTGATAAACGGCGAGCAGTATTACCCCCGCGTATTCGAGGCCATGGCCCAGGCACGCGAGGAAATCCTCCTGGAAACCTTCATCATCTACGACGACAAAGTCGGCCAGCCCCTGCGCCAGGCCCTGATCGATGCCGCGCGACGCGGGGTGCGGGTCGAGGTGGCGGTGGACGGCTACGGCACCGCCGACCTGCCTGACGATTTCATCTCATCGATGACCGAGGCCGGGGTGCGTTTCCATTCGTTCGATCCGCAACCACGGCTGGTGGGCATGCGCACCAATCTGTTTCGCCGCTTGCACCGCAAGATCCTGGTGATCGACGGTCAACGCGCCTTCATCGGCGGCATCAATTACAGTGCCGACCACCTGGGTGACTTCGGCCCACAGGCCAAGCAGGACTACGCCGTGGAGGTCGTCGGCCCAGTGGTGGCCCAGGTGCATGCTTCTTCCTGCCGCATGCTCGCACCGGTGCTGGATGCCGCCAGCAGGATTGCGCCGGGCGGCATCGCTTCAGGCCCGGCCAGCGCCGTGCTGGTGGAACGCGACAACCAGCGCCATCGCAACGATATCGAAGCCTGCTACCTTCAGGTTTTCCGTGAAGCAAGGCAACGAATCGTCGTGGCCAACGCCTACTTCTTCCCCGGCTACCGCTTGCTGCGCGAACTGCGCAACGCCGCCCGGCGCGGGGTCGAGGTGACGCTGATCCTCCAGGGGCAACCGGATATGCGCTGGGTACGCGCGCTCTCGCGGCTGCTCTACAACTACCTGTTGCGCGACGACGTGCGCATCCATGAGTACTGCCAGCGGCCGCTTCACGGCAAGGTTGCGTTGGTGGACAACGACTGGTCCACCGTAGGCTCAAGCAACCTCGATCCACTGAGCCTGTCGTTTAACCTTGAGGCCAACCTGCTGATACGCGACCCCGCGTTCAACGAACAACTGTACCAGCACTTGACCGAACTGAGCCGGGAGCACTGCAAGACCGTGACGCTGGAGCGCATGGTGCGCGGCTACTGGTGGCGTGCTCCGCTGATCTTCCTGGGCTTTCACATCACGCGCTATTTCCCGCAGATCGCCGGCTGGTTTCCGGCGCACCGGCAGCGCCTGCAGTCGCTGCAAGCCGACGGCGAGGCCCCGGCCGATTACCACGGGGGCAAGACCTGATGGCCACTACCCGCTGGAAGACATGGGGCAAACGCTTTCTGACCGTGCTGTTTCTGGTGTTGATACCAGTGCTGCTGTTCTCCCTCGCGCGCAACCTGGACTGGAACGAAGTCCGCCAATCGCTGCTGGCGTACCGGCCCTCGACCCTGGCCTTGGGGTTGCTGCTGGCCCTGTGCAGCTACTTGGTATTCGCCAGTTACGACCTGCTCGCCCGCGCCTACACCGGCCACCGCCTGCCGGCCCGTCAAGTGCTGCCGGTAGCATTCGTCTGCTATGCGTTCAACCTCAACTTCACCACCTGGGTCGGTGGCGTGGCCCTGCGTTATCGCCTGTACAGCCGGCTGGGCCTGGATACCCCGACCATCACCCGCATCCTCACCTTGGGGCTACTGACCAACTGGATGGGCTACCTGCTGCTGGCCGGCTCGGTATTCGCCCTGGGCTTCGTGAAGCTGCCGGAAAGCTGGGCGGTGGGTGCCAGCGGCCTGCGCCTGATCGGCGTATTGATGGTGGCGATAGCGTTGGCTTACCTGTGCGCCTGCGCCTTCGCCACGCGGCGCACGTGGGCGCTGCGCGGGCACGAAGTCACCCTGCCAAGCCTGCGTATGGCGCTCTGCCAGGTCGCGCTGGGCGCAAGCAACTGGGCGCTGATGGCAGCGCTGATTCACCTGCTGTTGCCCGCTGAGCTGTTCTATCCCTCGGTGCTGGGTGTGTTGCTGATCAGTTGCGTGGCCGGGGTGGTCGCCCATATTCCCGCCGGGCTCGGCGTACTGGAGGCCGTATTCCTGGCGCTGCTCCACGGCCAGCTAGGCCAAGGCACCCTGGTCGCGGCGCTGCTGGGCTATCGAACGTTGTACTACCTGATCCCGCTGCTGTTGGCGGTGGTGACCTACCTGGTTCTCGAGAAGCGCGCCAAGGCCCTGCGCAAGCAGGTCGGGGCAGCCCTCGACAAGCGCTGACGGGCCTTGGTGCCCGGGAGGTATATCATGCGATTCGCTCTGTACATGGCAATGCTGGGCACCCTGAGCTGCGGGCAGGTGTTGGCCGAAGGTTGCGACGTGGTTACCCGCTCATCCAGCGAGGCGGTCAAACCCGTGCAGCAACACACCTGTTACAGCTACGGCAACATTCCCGCTGAGGCGATTGCCTGGTCGTGCAGCA
This sequence comes from Pseudomonas sp. NBRC 111139, assembly GCF_001753955.1. Taxonomy (NCBI): domain Bacteria; kingdom Pseudomonadati; phylum Pseudomonadota; class Gammaproteobacteria; order Pseudomonadales; family Pseudomonadaceae; genus Pseudomonas; species Pseudomonas sp. NBRC 111139. The sequence continues at coordinate 15,511 of NZ_BCBP01000042.1, read as the reverse complement.
ACGAAAGCAAAGAGATGTTGAACAACGAGAAGCGTCGGGTTGAGCGTTGCCCCGACGGCAGCGTTGGCAGCTGTATCGCGCCACTGACGCAGGAGACACTGGCCAACCCCGATGCCGCTGGGCGTGATGAACCTGCCACCCGCCCTGCACTACCCAAGGATGCGCGGATCATCACCTACTACTACGACACCCCTAGCCTGGGCCAGGCCCGCAGCGATTGCGAACGCAATAACGGTGTCTGGCAGACCCATTGAGGGCGTAACTCAAACCAGATGCGTGACGGGTGAGTTTCCACATGATCCCAACTCCCGTCTCACATCTGGCAGCAACTGGCCTCATGGCGAAATCGGATCGCTCGCCGGGAATGTTTCCTCCAGTGCATTATCGACATTGGACTCTTTCGACTCAGCCAACTCACCACACTTGCAGTCGCTCATTCGACAGGGTTCGCCATTGCGATGGCCCTTCGCACAGGCCTCGCAGCAATAGGCCTTGCCATCCTGGACCACAGCATTGGCATCCACGGTGCAAGAACAATGGGTGCAGGAACAACGTTGCTCATTCATTTCGGCTCTCTCCCTTCATCATCGGGTACCACCTCATCGGTCCACAGCTCGCCGTCCAGCGGCGCGGAGCGGGCCAGTTCGGCCTCGTCCAGGCCGGAACCGGCACCGATCTCGTGGGCCTCCACCTGGCGCAAGGTCTTGTCCGCCGGGCCGCCGCTGCCAGGCTCATGCGGATCGCGGGCACCGGTCTCATCGAGCAGCGTATCGGGGCTCAGGTCATCGAGGGTGACATTGTCCTCGTGCAGGCTGTCGCTCAGCGCCTCGCCGCCGGTCATGCCGCTTTCGGCGACACGCCGGGGCGGGTAATCCTCGGCGATCTCCCGCGCCGGACGCTCGTCGCCGACACGCCCCTGGCGTTCATCGCGGCGTTCGCTGAAATCCAGCTCGTGGACGCTGCCCATGCGGTCCTCGGTGTCGTCGATCTCAATGGGCGGTCTTGGGTCATCGGGTGTGGACATGAACGTTCTCCGTCTGTGGGCTTCACTCGGTCGACTCTCCCCGGCGGCAAATGATTCAGAGTTTCTGCCAGCCCTCACCCCTCGCATTTTTTGAACTCCTCGCGCCACCGCCGCCTCCCAATCCTGAGACCCGCGAACCCTTCCGGAGCCCGTCATGGCCAAACCCCTGCAGGAGTACCAGCGCAAGCGCGACTTCAATGCCACGCCCGAGCCGGCTGGTAAACGCGCCTGTCCCCGCTCGGCCCATGCGCTGCAGTACTGCATCCAGAAGCACGATGCCAGCCACCTGCATTACGATTTTCGCCTGGAGCTCGACGGCACCCTCAAGAGCTGGGCCATCCCCAAGGGCCCCTCACTGGATCCCAAGGTTCGGCGCCTGGCAGTGCATGTGGAGGATCACCCACTGGACTACGCCGATTTCGAAGGGCGCATCCCTGAAGGCCACTACGGCGCAGGCGATGTGATCGTCTGGGACAGGGGTGTCTGGGAGCCCGAAGGCGACCCACGCGAAGCCTATGCAAAGGGCAAGCTGCGCTTTCGCCTGCAGGGCGAAAAACTGTCAGGGGTCTGGAACCTGTTCCGTACTCACCTGGCCGGCAAGAAAGAGCAGTGGATGCTGGTCAAGTCTCATGATGGGCAGGCACGCAGTGAAACGGACTACAGCATTGTCGAGGCCCTGCCGGACAGCGTGCTGAGCGAACGTACCCTGCCCCCGCGCAGCCCGGCCAAGGCGACCACCGCCAGGCACAAGCGAGTCGGCCGCAAACCCCTGCCGGATACGCTCCAGCCGCAACTGGCCACGTTGGTCGACTCCCCGCCAAGCGGCGATTGGCGCTACGAAGTCAAATTCGACGGCTACCGCATCCTGGCGCGTATCGACGGTGACGACATACGCCTGTTTACCCGTAATGGCCACGACTGGAGTGCGAAGATGCCCCGGCAGGTCGAGGCGCTCAAGGCCCTGGGCCTGGACTCGGCATGGCTGGACGGCGAGATGGTAGTGGTCGACGACAACGGCGTGGCCGACTTCCAGGCCTTGCAGAACGCCTTCGACACCGAGCATGACGAGCGCATCACCTACTACCTGTTTGACCTGCCCTGGCTGGGTGGCGAGGACCTGCGTGCACTGCCGCTAAAACGGCGTCGCGACAGCCTGGCCCGGTTACTGGAAGGCCATGCATCGCAGGTACTCAGGTATTCCGCCGATTTTGAGGAACCCGTCGAGTCACTGCTCGATAGCGCCTGCCGGCTGGAACTCGAAGGCCTGATCGGCAAGCGTGCCGATAGCCCCTACGTTGGCCGGCGCAGTAGCGACTGGATCAAGCTCAGGTGCAAGCAGCGCCAGGAATTCGTGATCGTAGGCTACACCGACCCCAAAGGCAGCCGCAACGGCTTCGGCGCCCTGCTGCTGGCCCTGCACGACCACGGCAGCGGCCAGTTGCGCTACGCCGGCAAGGTCGGCACCGGTTTCAGCGCTACCACCCTGGATAGCATTCACGCCCGCCTCAAGCCGTTGCAAACCGACAGATCGCCCTTGCCGAAACCACCCACCGGTGCCGAAGCCCGCGGCGTGCATTGGCTCAAACCACAGCTGCTGGCAGAGGTCGCCTATGCCCAGATGACCCGTGAAGGCATCGTTCGCCACTCGGTGTTCCACGGCCTGCGTGACGATAAACCTGCCACCGCCATCGACCTGGAGCGAGCAATGCCCACCAAGCGCGCAGCACAGACAGAACCCGAGAACCTGGGCACCCTGCGCCTGACCCACCCCGACCGCGTGGTCGACGCAACCACGGGTACCACCAAGCGCGAGGTCGCTCACTACTACGCTCAGGTCGCCGACTGGCTGCTGCCACAGCTGAAGGACCGGCCTGTAGCCCTCGTCCGGGCCCCGGATGGTCTGGACGGCGAACTGTTCTTCCAGAAAAACGCCGGCCAGCTGCATATTCCCAAGGTGCTCAGCTACAACAAGGCCCAGGCCGGCCAGGCGGCCATGGTGCTCAACCGCGCCGACAGCCTGCTGGGCGCGGTGCAGATGAACACGCTTGAGCTGCACACCTGGAATGCCACCACCAAGGATTTCGATAAACCCGACCGCTTTGTCCTCGACCTGGACCCTGACCCGGCGCTGCCCTGGAAAGCCATGCTTGAGGCCACCCAGTTGATCCTTACCCTGCTCGACGAACTGGGCCTGAAGGTGTTTCTCAAGACCAGCGGCGGCAAGGGCATGCACCTCGTCGTACCCTTGACCCGACGCGCTGGCTGGGACGAGGTGAAGGACTTTAGCCATGCCTTGGTCAACCACATGGCCGGGCTGTTCCCTGATCGTCTCAGCGCCGTGTCCGGGCCGAAGAACCGGGTCGGGCGGATCTTTATCGACTATCTGCGTAACGGCAAGGGTGCCACCACCGTTGCCGCCTACTCGCTGCGGGCCCGCGAGGTCCTGCCGGTGTCGGTGCCGATCTGGCGTGAGGAACTGAGCCAGCTCAAGGGTGCCAACCAGTGGAACATCGGCAACCTTCACACGCGGCTTGCACAGGTCGAAGACCCGTGGGCCGAAATGGGCAAGACACGCCAGTCGATCACGTTGCGTATGCGCAAGCAGTTGGGTATTGCATGATGGAACTGACCCACTTCGATTCGTTGTTACACCGTTTTGCTCACCGTTCGCAGGCCATCGAACGCGACGCTTCGCTAATAGAACTGATGCAGGCCTTGCAGGGCGAACGGCTCGACGTGCTCCCGTTGCCCGGCCAGGGCTGCACGCTCGAACGCTGGCGCGTCCTGGCGCGGGTCGCCGGTTGCGATCTAAGCCTGGCCAAACTCTATGAAGGCCATACCGACGCCTTGGCGATCCTCGCCGAATGCGGTGCCGCCCAGCATGCCTCCAACGGCATTTGGGGCGTGTGGGCCGCCGAGCCGCCAGATGCCCGGGCATACATCGTCGAGCGGGACGGTGAACGCGTGCGCCTGCAAGGCCGCAAGGCTTGGTGTTCGGGCGCGTTGCAGGTCGACCGTGCCCTGCTCACGGCCTGGGAAGACGACCAGCCTCAGTTGGTGGCCATCGAACTGCCTCATCCCAGCCAGCGCATCCTGGCCGAGCATTGGCAGGCCGTAGGCATGGCCGCCACCCGCAGTGTCGTCATCGAATTCGACGACTCGCCAGGGCTGGCCATCGGTTCGCCCGGCCAGTACCTGTCCCGGCCCGGCTTCTGGCAAGGCGGCGCGGGTATCGCCGCTTGCTGGTATGGCGCCGCCGAGGCCCTGGCGGACTACCTTCGCGAACATTGCCGTAAACCCCGGCGCGACCCGCATGCCGATGCGCATCTGGGCGCAGTCGATGCTGCCTTGTACGGTGCCCGTGCCGCCCTTCGCGAATGCGCCACCTGGATCGACCTCCACCCTCAGGACGACGCCAGCTTCGAGGTGCGGCGCACCCGCGCCCAGGTCGAGCAGGCGGTCGAGCAGGTCATTCAGCATGTCGGCCGGGCGCTCGGTGCCACGCCGTTCTGTTGCAGCAGCCATTTCGCCCGGCTCAGTGCCGACCTGCCGGTATACATACGCCAGAGCCATGCCGAACGCGACCTGGCCGAGTTGGGCCGGCAACTGACCGGCCTGCCGGCGGGAGCATGGCAACTATGAGCCAGAACTTGATACAGGCTGCGCAAGGAACGCCATGGGGCGCTTGGCAGCATTCTGCTCAGTTGGCCCGCGCCAGCTGGACGCTGCCCGAGCAGTTGTGCCCCCCCGGAAGGCGCCTGGTGCTGCTGGCTCCGCACCCGGACGACGAAATCTTCATGGCCGGCGGGCTGCTGGCCAGCTTCCAGGGACGAGAACAGGACGTGCTGCTGATTTCTGCTACCAATGGCGAGGGCAGCCACCCGCATTCCTCGCAATGGCCCGAGCGCCGCCTGCGTCATCAGCGCCTACTGGAAAGCCGCCATGCCCTGCAACTGCTTGGGCTGGACCTCAACCGTTTGGACTGGCGACGACTCAACCTCAAGGATGGCGCGCTGCCCCATGATGAAGCCTTCCTGGTCAATCACCTGAACCAGTTGCTCAAACCTGGCGACCTGCTGCTGACCACATGGCGCGGCGACGGCCATTGCGACCACGAAGCAGCAGGTCGCGCCTGTGCCCAGGCTGCCCAGGCCAGGCGTGTACAACTGGCTGAGGTCCCGGTCTGGGCCTGGCACTGGGCAAGCCCCGATGACCCGCGCCTGCCCTGGCCCCGGGCTCACCGCCTGCAGCTGTGCGATGAGCATCTGGCGCTCAAGCGCCAAGCCCTTGCCGCACATGCCAGCCAGTTGCAGCCCGATGGTGATCGGCCACCGGTTGTGTCAGAACAGCTGCAGGCTTGCCTGTTGCAACCGTTCGAGCTGATATTCCTGTCAACGGAGGCAACATGAGCCTGGACGCACAGTACTTCGCCGACTTGTATGCCGGCAGCGATGACCCCTGGGCCTTTCGTACCCGCTGGTACGAACGGCGCAAGCGCGAGCTGACCCTGGCCAGCCTGCCGCGCCAATGCTATGAACGCGTATTCGAGCCAGCCTGCGCCAATGGCGAGCTAAGCATCCTGCTGGCCGAACGCTGCGCCAGCCTGTCGTGCCAGGACATCGACGCGACCGCCGTGGCCCTTGCCCGTCAGCGGCTTGCAGGTGTGAGCCACGCCCATGTCGAACAGGGCCACCTGCCGGGCGACTGGCCGGGCGGGCAGTTCGACCTGATCGTGCTCAGCGAAATCGGCTACTACCTGGACCCCACCGACTGGCTGCAGGTGATCGAGCAATCGGTGGCCAGCCTGGCGTATGACGGTGGTTTGCTGGCCTGCCACTGGCGCCATCCCATCGCCGGTTGCCCGCAGGATGGCCGCGAGGTGCATGCCCTGCTGGCCAGGCATCTGCCACTTTATCCAGTGCTGCGCCACGAGGAGGCAGACTTCCTGCTCGAATACTGGTCGTGTCAGCCCAGCGTGGTGGACCTTGACGAGACCTGCCCATGATCGCCGTCATCATACCCGCCCACAACGAAGCTCGTCGCCTCGGGCACTGTCTGGCCGCCGTCAAGCTGGCGGTGGCGCAAGCGGAAGCGGCGGGCTTGGCAGTGGAGGTCCTGGTGGTGCTCGACCGCTGTGTCGACGCCAGCGCGCGCATCGCCCGCCGCCATGGCGTGCATACCCTGGAACTGGAGGCCGGCAACGTCGGCATCGCCCGGCGGCTGGGCGCGGAGTGGATGATCGAGCGCGGTGCCCAGTGGCTGGCCTTCACCGACGCCGACAGCCGCGTGCCTGGGCATTGGCTGGTGTCACAACTGCAATGGCGCGCGGACGCGGTGTGCGGCACGGTGCACATCGAACGCTGGCAGCCGTGGCAGAACGCAGCGTTACGCCAGTTGTACCGCAGCCGTTATCAGGCACGAGACGGGCATCGACATATCCATGGCGCCAACCTCGGTGTATGCACCAAGGCCTACCAGCGCGTGGGCGGCTTCCAGCCATTGCCGGCGCATGAAGATGTGCATCTGGTGCTCGCCCTCGAAGCCAGCGGCGCACAGATCGTCTGGACCGCAGCGCACAGCGTGGCCACCAGCAGCCGGGTGGACAGCCGTGCGCGCGAGGGCTTTGGGGACTATCTCAAGGCGCTGGAGGGGCCGTTTGCATAACTCATGACGCCTTGCGCGGTCGCTTGGCTGCCGGCTTCTTCGCTTTGGTCTTTCCGCCGAGGCTACGTTTAAGCAGTTCAGTGAGGTCGATGATGTCGGCGCCCTTCTCAGCCGTCGCGCCCTCGCCTTTGTCCACGGTCTCGATCTTACCTTTGCTGGCTTTCTCTTCCACTAGGTCGAGGATGGTCTGGCGAAACGCATCATGGTAATCATCCGGCGTCCATTGCCCGCTCATGTCCTCCACCAGGCGCCGGGCCATGTCCAGCTCACGCTTGTCGACCTTGCTCTCGGTCACGCTCTTGTCCAGCTCCAGCGTATCCAGCCCGCGCACCTCTTCCGGCCAGCGCAGGGTGATCAACACCAGCGCGTCTTCCAGCGGGCGCAGCAGGGCCAGGTGCTGGCGGGTGTGCAGCACCACAGTGGCCAGGGCCACCTTGCCGGTGCTGTGCAGGGTCTCGCGCAGCAAGGCGTAGACCTTGCCGCCACGACGGTCGGGGCTCAGGTAGTAGGGAGTGTCAAACTGTTGCAGCGGGATGTCGCCGGCATCGACGAACGAGAAGATATCGATTGTCTGGGTCGCCTCGGGCCTGGCCTTGCGGATTTCTTCCTCGCTGATCACCACATAACGGCCCTTCTCGTACTCCACGCCCTTGACGATGTGCTCCTTGTCGATGTCCTTGCCGGTCACCTTGTTTACTCGCTTGTAGCCAACCGGCTCCATGCTGCGCTTGTCCAGCCAGTCGAAGTCCACACGCTCGCTGCGCACGGCGGTATTCAGCGAGACGGGGATGTGCACCAGGCCGAAGCTGATCGCGCCTTTCCAGATTGACCGGGCCATGGTCCGCTCCTACGTATTGAAGGGTTGGCCGGGCTGGCTGTAGCGCAGCGCGCCACAGCGTTCGCAACACTGGCAGTGAAACCCGGCGACTTCACACACCAGCAGGCTGCGCCATTGGCAGCCACGCAGCAGGCAGTAGAGTTTCATCAGCCACCTCCCTGGCCCTCTGGAGTATCCGGGCCCTTACTGAAACTGACTCCAAGGCGCCGCGAAGGTTTATCCGGATTTCCAAGGGCAGCGGCTCGCCACCGGCCTACCGATGATCGCTCATCACCTGCCCGACCACTGCGCGCATCGCCTGGCGGTTATCCAGGCCCTGTTCACGGGCCAACGCGAAGGCCTGCCGCTGGCGATCGGCACTGCTGCCCTCGCGCAGGATGTGCCGGGCCTGAATGAATGAACGCTCGGCATCTGCAGTGTCCGGCGGGCATTGCAGCTGCAACTGCATGAGCCAACCTTCGGCGCTTACCGGCTGTTGCTCGTGGACACCGATGAAGGTGGCCAGGCGGCCCTGACGCAGGGCGCGCCAGTAGTTCTCTTGGGTGACCCAGCGCATCTCGCGGCTGGCGGGGTCATCGTGGCGGGCCAGCGCCAGCTCGACAAGGTGGCGAAACAGGCCGGCGACGGCCAGTGCATCTTCCAGCCGCGGGCAGCCATCGCAGATACGCAGCTCGACCGTAGGGAACCGCCGCGAGGGCCTGATCGCCCACCAGAAGTCGCCGTCCTTGGCCAAGCTGCCGGTCCGTTGCAGCAATGCCCGGTAGCGCTGGTACGCGCTCCAGTCCGGCAACGGCTCAGGCAGCCCCATGTGCGGCCATTCCCCGCACACCACGCGGCGGTAGCTCATGTAGCCGGTATCCTCCCCGCCCCAATACGCAGACGAGGTACTGAGCGCCAACAACAAGGGCAGCCAGTAGAGCACCCGATTGATCACCCGCATCCGATCGATGCCCACCGGTACGCCAACGTGCACGTGCAAGCCATTCAACAGGCTGCGCTGGGCCACCAGCTGATAATCGTCGAACAACTGGCGATAGTGCGGGGTGCCACGTGGGCGTTGGCGCAGCCACTGGGCGCTGGGGTGGCTCGCCGCGCCGTACAGCCCGGCGCCCTCGTCGGCCAGTGCCTGGGCCAGGCGCTGACGCCGCTCGCCAAAGAAATCACGCGCCTGGTGCAGTGCGTCGAATATGGGCGAAGCGAGCTCTATCTGGCTGTGGAACATTTCCTCGGCGAACCACGGGCCCAGCGCATCCCGACAACAGCTGGCCACGGCTGCTGACGGAGCCGCCATGACGTGCCCGGTGGCCAGCTTCACCAGCAGGTATTCTTCCTCGATGCCAAACGTGCACTGCCGCGCCACGACGCTATCAGCCGCGACGGGTGACGGTCAGGGCCACGGCGGCAATGCGCTCGACCTGCTCGTAACCGGGTTCAAGCAATTGCTCACCGAATACATCCGGGTCCAGCTCGCGATAGAACCAACTGAACGCAGGCCCTGCCAGGCGCAACCGCATGGCTTCGAGCAGCGCGTCGCGCCCCTCGACGATGGCGACACCGGTGTAGAGCAGCAACGTGCCCCCTGGCGACAGGCGCTCCCGGGCTTGCTCCACGATGCGCAGCGACAGCTCGGCCCCCAGTGCGCCGCCGCCGTGGCGGTAGGCGCGCTGTCCGGCGTCGAGCATGTACGGCGGGTTGGCGACGATCAGGTCGAACGTACCTGCGATGTCATTGAGCAGGTCACTGCGCTCGACCGAAACATTGGCCACACCGGCCAAGGCGGCATTGATGGCGGTGTAGCGCAATGCCATAGGGTTGATGTCCACTGCGCAAACCTGAGCGTGTTGGGCGGCGCGAGCGATCAGCAACGCCCCTACACCGCTGCCACAGCCGATGTCTACGGCATGCTGCACGCGCTCGGGCGTGCTTCTCAAATGATCGTGTATCAGCTGGGCGAAACGGTAGCTGTCCGGGCCAAAGAACACCGCGTCGCGGCTGTCCGTTGGCCAGGCAGCATGTACCAGCAACAGATCGTCCAGGCTGGACCAGCGCACAGTGCTGCGCCACAGCGCACCTTGGGCCTCCAGCACGCCAGCGAGGCGCAGCTGCTCCAGTTCGTCAGGGCTAAGCAGCGACGCGGCAAACGGTCGACTCCAGCCGAACACATCACGCAAGGTACGCGCCTGCTGCGCATCGGCCCGGGCATTGACCCTGGCCTGGGTCGCCGGCGTCACACAGGTGAAACGATAGCCGTCGGCACGCAGTCGACGCCCCAACTGCAACAAGGCCTCATCGGCACGGATCTGGTCCTGGTCGAGCAGCATCAGTAGAGCCCTCCTTGCATCAAGCCGGTGGCCTGAATGAACGCGCGGGTGGCGTGCAGGCCCTGCGGGGTAGCATGCCGATTGCCAGCCATTGCTTCGATCAGCGCAGCCATGTCTGCAGCAGGCGGCGCAAGGGGTGTTTCATCTGCCAACTGCAAGGCGTGCTCCCACTGCCCTGGCGGCACCCGACGGATTTCTGCGCCTTGCCAGTCTCCGGCGATCCAGTCATGCCAAAGCTGCTTTTCATAAGCATCGAACACACCGAACATGGCCGCTACAGGGCCTTCTATCAGCGACCAGAAGCGGCTTTGTCGGGGATCGGTGTCGCGCTTGATCCAACCCTGAACCTGTAGCGCCTCCAGAAAATCAGGCATCGCGCCGGGTTCGGCAAGCCACTGGTTGATGGTGCGTCCTTGCAGGCGACAACGGTCCGAATGCATGCACTGGCCATAGATGCGCTTGCGCTCCAGCGCGCCGAGCAATTCGGCCCGCAGGTCGAACGAGGCGATCAACGACGGCGTGTCGATCCCCAGGTCATTAAGACGGTAACCATGCCTGACACGCTCGTAAAACGCGGGTCGCTCATCCCGCATCAGCTCGGTGAAGCTCTCTATGGCGCGGCGCGCATGGCCGCTGGCGGCATTATCGATGGTCACATGCAACTGGAAGTAATGGGCGTCGATACCCAGCTCGGCCAGCTCGTGGGTGGTGATCAGCAGATGCAAGGGGGGCTGTTCGTAACCCAGGTTGTAACCGATCACTTCTGGAAGAAAACGCTCGCAGTGCTGGCCGAGCGCCAGTTGCAGCGCGCCCTGCAGGTAACGAGCAGGATCAAGCGGCCGCTCCTGCGAGCAACCCAGACGGCTGAGCAAACGCTGGTAGATCAGCACGTGATTGCAGCGTGGGTCGCCGTCCCCGAGCTCTTCGAGAAAGGTGCGGATCAGCCCATGGAAGCGCGGGTCCTGCCAGTGCCACAGGGCCCCGTGCAGCCATGCACCGTCGACCGCCTTGGTCGGCGCGACTTGTTGCAGGAACCACAAGGCATGGGAACGGTTGGCAAAATAACGGCGGGCCCCACCCTGACGCCGGTGTTCCAGATAGGCCGCATGCGCTTTGGCGACACAACCTGCATGGGCATCGGCCCATTGCGCAAGTAGCCCCGGATCCTCTGGCAGATCGTCGACAAGCAGACGGGCATGACGCAATTGCTCCTCCAGCCAGGCCTCGCCCGTCGGTTCAGGGCCCTCAAGTAGCGCTCGATAGCGGCGTTCAAGCCCTGCGCTGGCCTTGTGGGTCGTGGTACCTGCCTGTGTCATTGCCACCATGCCTTGTACCTCGATCATTGATTCTGCGGTTTGGTCTCAGCTGGAGGATTGGTTACGGACGGTGTGGGTTGCTGCATCTGAAGCGACGGTTTACTTGGGTCAGCATCCTTCGCCGGATGATCCTTGTCGCGGTCGAAGCAACCTCCGAGCAGCGAAAAACTGGCAGACAACAGCAGCACGACAAACAGGTTGTTTTTCATCTGATGAGCTCTCGTTTTTGTGAAGACTTACAGCAACGAGTCCGACCGGTACCCGTGAATTCGTTCTGATTCCGACATAGCGGATGAGCGGTGCCCGAAACGCCGGTTGCGCCCTCACGGCGGCCCTGAATTCGAGAAAAACTAAACCTTCACCTGCTCCCACCGCTCAACCGAGTGCGACACAGAGGTCGCAGCCACCAAGCGAAGGAGTGACAGATGAACAAACCATTCTTGAAAATCGCCGGGGTAACCCTGTTGATGGGCCTGGCTTCGTTGCAAGTACAGGCAGCGTCTTCGGACGATTTCGTCGATGCGGCCACTGAAGCCGGTATCGCCGAAGTGGTCACCGGCAACCTGGCACAGGAAAAGAGCCAGAGCGCAGACATCAAGCAATTCGCCCAGCAAATGGTCACGGACCATACCAAAGCCAACCAGGAACTCGCTGATATCGCCCGCAAGCTGGACATCAGCGTGCCCGACGAAGCGGCGCTGACCGACAAGGTCAAGAAGATGATCCTCGAATGGCGCGAGGAGTCTTTCGACCGGTCATACGTCAATAATCAGATCGACGCGCACGAAAAGGCCGTGGAACTGTTCAAGAAAGAGGCCGCCTCCTCCGACAAGCCGGAGCTGAAGGCCTTCGCCAGCGACAAGCTGCCAACGCTGCAACACCATCTGGAACAGGCCAAGGCGCTGCAAGCCACCCACGGCAAGTAACCCACACGTCACCACGCTATCCAGGGGCCGCCCTGCGGCCCTGCCTTGAGCCATCTGGAGGTGGGCTCCCCATGAATGATCGAATCATCGAACTGTTCACCGACACCACATTCTTCGGCATTTCCATCCTCAACCTGCTGGTGGCGCTGTGCGTTGCTGTGCTGACGTTCCTGATTGCCAGAGCTGTCATCGGCCTGTTGATGCGCCGGGTGCAGCGCTGGTCCGAACATGACGGGGCAATGAGTCAGGTGCTGGCCAAGGTACTGGCCGGCACCAGCAACAGCCTGCTGCTGCTCGCTTCGCTGCTGGTGGGTTTGAGCATGCTGGACCTGCCCGAGCGCTGGCTGGGCCGGGTCAGTAGCTTGTGGTTCGTGGTCGCTGCCCTGCAGATCGGCCTCTGGGTCAATCGCGCCATCGCGCTGGGCCTGACCCGCTACTTCAGCCGGCACAGCGCCGACGGCCTTTACCAAGGCAGTGCGCTGGCCACGCTTTCGGCCTGGGGCGCGCGCGTGCTGTTGTGGTCGGTGGTGTTGCTGGCCATGCTGTCCAATCTGGGCGTCAATATCACCGCCTTCGTGGCCAGCCTGGGTGTGGGCGGCATTGCCGTCGCCCTGGCCGTGCAGAACATTCTGGGTGACCTGTTCGCTTCATTGTCGATCGCCGTCGATAAACCCTTCGAAGTCGGCGACTTCATCGTCATCGGCCCACTGGCCGGCACAGTGGAACATGTCGGGCTGAAGACTACACGCATCCGCAGCCTGGGCGGTGAGCAGATCGTCATGGCCAATGCCAGCATGATCAGCAGCACGATCCAGAACTACAAGCGCTTGCAGGAACGACGCATCGTGTTCGAGTTCGGCTTGTCCTATGACACCCCCACTGATGCGGTCAAAAAGGCACCCGCCATCGTCGAGGAGGCAATCAAGGCCCAGCAGCAGGTCCGCTTCGACCGCGCTCACCTGCGCGGCTTTGGTAAAGAGGCGCTGGAGTTCGAGTGCGTTTATATCGTGCGGGACCCTGGCTACAACCTTTACATGGATATCCAGCAGGCCATCAACTTCCACCTGCTAGAGCGCTTCACCCGGATCGGAGCCAAGTTTGCCGTGCCGGTACGTGCCATCAAGGTCACCGCGCTGCCGCAGCCGCCCGCTGAGCCACCGGCTCACTGATAAATAGCGGCACTTTGGCCAACGAGGGCTGTCCTAACGTGAACCCCGCTCGTCGTCTGAAGGGTGTCGGGCCTATAATCGGTGCCAAAGCTCACTCCCGGTTCGCACAAGGCTCGTGCCAATGAAATCGTCCAGCAAGACTTCCATCGCGTCGCCGCACAACCCTGCGCTCAGCCCTAGCCACCTGGACTTTCCAGTGGTGGGCATCGGCGCATCGGCTGGCGGGCTGGAGGCGGTCCAGGCGTTTTTCCAGCACGCCCCCGAGCACTGCGGCATGGCGTTCGTTGTAGTGTTGCACTTGTCGCCGGACCACCAGAGCCAGGCCGACCGCCTGATTCAGCGTGTCACGCGCATGCCGGTGTGCCAGGTGAGCGAGCCGGTACCGATCGAGCGTGATCACGTCTATGTGATTTCACCGGCCAACCGCCTGTCCACCAATGACGGCTACCTGCGGGTCAGCCCGGCCAGACGCAGCCGCGGCGACCATGTTGCCATCGACCTGTTCTTCCGCGACCTGGCCGACGTGCACAAGGACCATGCGTTCTGCGTGGTGCTTTCGGGCAGCGGCAGCGATGGTGCAGTGGGCCTGTCACGCATCAAGGAACAGGGTGGCGTAACCCTGGTGCAGTCCCCCGATGACGCCCAGTACCCCGACATGCCCAAGGCTGCCATCGCCACCGGCATGGTCGACCTGATCCTGCCGGTAACCGAGATTCCGGGCAAGCTGCTGGAGCTGTGGCGCTCGGCACAGAACGTGAAACTTCCTGAAATCGAGGATGACAGCCTCCCACCGCCTCTGGGCGAGCGTTCAGGCGACCCGGCTCAATGCGACCCACTGCTCGACGACATCCTTGCCCGCCTGCATGCCAGCACCGGTCACGACTTTCAGCACTACAAGCGCGCGACGGTCCTGCGCCGACTTGAACGGCGCCTGCATGTCACTGCACAGACCGACCTGGCCGGTTACCGCGAATACCTCGAGCAGCATCCTGAGGAATGCCGTGCATTGCTGGCTGACATGTTGATAGGGGTCACCAATTTCTTCCGTGACCGCGAAGCCTTCGAAGCATTGCAGCAGCATGTGATGCCGGGCCTTGCCAATGACGACAACGAAGAGCTTCAGCGCGAAGTGCGCATCTGGTCGGCAGGTTGCTCATCCGGCGAAGAAGCCTACAGCCTGGCGATGATGGCGACCGAGCAATTGGCCATGGAGCAGCGCAGCACCAAAGTCCAGGTGTTCGCCACCGATCTCGACGAACACGCGATCAATGTCGGCCGGCTGGGCGTCTACCCCGATGCCATCGCCACCGATGTACCCACGGCCAGGTTGCGTCAGTTTTTCATCAAGGAAGACCAGCATTACAAGGTACGCAAGGACATTCGCGAAAAAGTCCTGTTCGCCCGGCACAACCTGTTGTCCGATCCACCGTTCTCTCAGTTGGACCTGGTGGTATGCCGTAACTTGCTCATCTACCTGGACCGGGAAGTGCAACGGGAGATCCTGCGGCTGTTCCACTTCGCCCTGCGCAAAGGAGGTTACCTGTTCCTGGGCAGTTCGGAATCAGCGGACGTGGCGGCCGACCTGTTTATTGCCGTGGACAAGCGCCATCGCATCTTCCGCGCCAGGGAAGTAGAACCGGCGAGCCGCCCAGGGCGGCTTCAAGCGCCCGACACGCAAGCAGTACGCACCAAACCCAAGCCCCTGCGCAAGCTGTCCTATGCTGAAATCCATCACCGTGCATTGTCCAGACGCACACCGCCCAGCCTGATCGTCGATACTGACGGCAACATCTTGCACATGAGCGATGGTGTCGGCCGCTTCCTGCGCCACGCCGGTGGCGAAGTCAGCCCCAGCCTGCTCAACCTGGTACTCACGCCGCTGCGCCCTGCCCTGCGCAGTACCCTGTTGCAGGCCCAGAACACCGGTCAGCCGGTCAGCTCTGGCGCAGTGATCACCACCGTCGACGATCAACGCGTCGAAGTCCAGTTACAGGTCCAGCCCCACCAGGACGAACCCAGTGGCAGCGAATGCCTGCTGGTGGTTTTTCAGGTTCGCGAAGCTGATCCCCATACCCCGCCTGCTATCCAGCAAACCGAAGGCATGGTGTTGAACACCCTGGAGCGCGAACTGCAGCGCACCCGTCAGCAGTTGCAGGAAACCATCGAGCAGTCGGATATCTCCAGCCAGGAGCTGATGGCCTCGAACGAAGAAATGCAGGCGATCAACGAGGAGCTGCGCCTGGCCAGCGAAGA
>NZ_BCBP01000041.1:0-83373 GCF_001753955.1 Pseudomonas sp. NBRC 111139 | reverse complement strand
GCATGACCAACTGAACTGGGTAGCCGACTTCAAGGCACAAAACGATGCAGACCTGCAGGCACTGCTGGACCTGCAGCCGTTCAACAACGACCAGATCGTCTCGCCGCACGCATCACGCCAAGCGCTGGCACCGCTGGTGAACCACAGCAAACCCCGTGGCGCCGCCATCGTCATCGAAGACGCCATCGGGATCACCCAGGAGCTCAACGCCTGGCGCAACGCCGCTGTCGAGGATGTGAAGACCCAGTGGCTGGCGCGCACCGTGGAACCCGGGGTGGACAACGAACGCAAGCTGCTGGTCGCGCAGTCGTTCCTGGAAATCGAAAAACTCTACCCGCAGATGGTGGCCGAGCAGATCGTCAAGCGCGAAGTCATGGCCGAAAAAGTCCGCAACCAGCCCCACCTGCATCCCGAGATCTACTTGTTCTCCGAACGGGCCAATCAACAGGCCGATGCCCATGATGAACGCATGAAGCCCCACCTGGCGCAGTTCGAGCGCGAGGTCCGCAGCAAAGTCCAGGCCCGCCAGGATGCCGGCGAGTTCCGCAAGCGGTTCGACCAGAAATACGGCCACCTGGTCGACCGCCAGGCCATGCACGATCAGCTCGACGGTTTCGAGCAGGCCATGCAACACGCCCAGCAAGCCGCCGAGGACCGCGCCAAGGACCATACCCGCTGGGTGGTCAGCGAACGCTTGTTGCAGGCGCTGGACCGCTACGACAACGCCGACCTCATCAACGGCCTGGCCTTTGCCGAACAGACCGGCCAGTGCGTGATCGGCATGGAGTTGAGTGAAGGGGGTACAAAGGTGCTGGACCACTGGTGGCGCAGCGACGTAGCAGACCGGGGCAACCTGGCAATACGCGGCATCACCTACAACCAGGAGGACCTGCGGGAAGAACTGGCGGCGCTGCTGGAAGCCGCCAAGGCCGAACCGTCGTCAGCGTCATACTTCGCCCTGCCGGAAGCACTTGCCCGGCAAGCCCATGCCGCTGCCAATGCCTTTGGGCGCATCAACACCCTGTACGAACAGATGCAGGCACAGAGCAGCACGGCCAGCATCGGCCTGTATGCCTGGTACGTCGCGCTGGGGCGGCAAGTGCTGCGCACCGCGACCCCCAACAGCATGGACCGCGCGTTGCACCAGGGTTTGCGGCTGACCTTGTTCGCTTCGGTGCATGAAGCGGCTGTCGATATTCGCCTGAGTGAAGCTGCACGTAGCGGGCAGCCCATTAACCCACAACGCAGTGCAGGCCAGGTATCAAGGTACCTCGACCAGGCCTGGGCTGAAGGGTTGATGCAGGCCCGTAACAGTGACTTCTACAAAGTGCGTGTCTCCGGGCTGGTGTGCCTGCTGGAGGGGATGCTGATGGCCTTCAAAGCGCGCGAACTGCCTGACAGTGATGCGCGGGTGAAGACCGAACTCCTGGCGGCCGCGATGACTACGGCTGCGGCGGGCTTTGAAATTGGAGCCAGCTATGTGGACCAGGTGGTCGCGCGGTACGGCGCGAACAGTGTGACCGGACGAGGAGCAGCGGCCGCTTTAGGGCGTTTGAAACTATGGGGCGCCAGTTTAGCTGGCACCGGGGGGTTGGTACTCGCGTGGTGGGATTATTCGGACAGTTCCAGACATCTCAACGAGTTGCTGGGCACCTCCAAGAACCATCCGGCATACAAGTCTGGTATTTTAGCTTTCACGTATGTAACGCGAGCCACGGCAACCATAGCGCTTTCGTTAGCCGAGCTAGGAAGCGCCATCGCCATTGCGAAGCCGTTATTCGATCATTTATCAAAGAATAGCAGATCAAAAATCATCCATAGCCTGAGCCGCTCAGCCAGTGTACTCGCAGGAAAACTTGGCACACAGGCAGCTCGACTATTATTAGCTCGATTAGTCTTGGGCGCCTTCTGGCTTGGTCTGGTCATGACAGTGATCATCCTCATCCTTGAAGACGACGCACTCGAAAAATGGTGCAAACGAAGCACTTATCGCATTAATAAAGACGCAGATGCCTACGATATAAACGACGAACTCCCCGCACTGCATTCTGCCTTTAGCGAGGTAATTTAATGTTTTTGATTGAGTGGGGCTTTTGGAAAATGGCCACTGAGTCAAGTGCTTCCTGCAAAGCAGACTATGCGCAGAGGAGCCTGCCAGATAAAAGATCTGACAGTAACGTGAGCGTCGTGGATCTGGATATTAGCTTCAAGTCTGCAAGCGAGCACCCGCATACTCGGGGTCCCATTTACGCTTTCAACGAAACATATTTCGACATGCGCTGCGGCGGGTCGGAAGAAAAACGCGGCCTGATCACGCTTATGACGCTCGGAGGAGTAGCTCCGACTATTTATGCATGGGCACAACTGACACATGGTTTTTTAGTTTTCAACATCTCCGCCCTACCTGAGTTCAACATACCCATCATCCTACTTAATACACTCGCACTCTTGATTGGCGCCGGCCTCACTTACCTCTATCTCAGGTATGGTTTCCACCTTACACGCCTCGAGCTATTTACAAGCAGACACCTACTGATTCGCTTCAACAGAAAGACTCAACAAGTCCACCTGCACCGCCCCACTTACTGTGGTGGAATAGTGACATTTCCATGGAGGGAAACTGGCAGCACATCTACTTATCAAGAGGACGATCCGCTCAGCATCGGCATGCGACTAGGCCTGGTCTGGCCCCCCAGCCGCACCGGCTTGCCCCACATGGAAATGGCCCTGCTGGGCAAACAAGGCCAAGGCGGCAGCGAACTGCGTGATGAGTGGGAATTCATCCGTCGTTACATGGAAGAAGGCCCACACGCCGTCCCCCGCCCCCGCCTGAGCACCCAGCTACCCTCACCCCTCCAGGCATTCAGCGCCCAGTTCGAAGGCCTTGGGCGTTTCTTCCGCAAAAGCAGCTGGCTGTTCAAAGTTGCGCTGCTGTTTGTCTGGCCCGCGTTCGTCATCATCGGCGCCGGCCACTGGCTCAGCCTGCTGCTGTGCTGGCGACCGCGCTGGCCGAAGGTCATCCGCGAGGCCGGCCTGCCCGGCAAGCCGGTCCCCCCCGTGACAACCCTGGACGACTACCCACCCGCAATCCAGGCACGCCTGCTCGCCAACGCCGACCGCTGGCAGCTCAAGCCCGGCAAGCGGCCGGCGAAAAAACCACGCAAGCGCTCTGCACCTCAACAGGCCAACGAAAGTGACTGATCAAACTGCACCCGGCGCGCGGGTACATCTGCGACACTTTCACTTCATCGGCAGCCAGGTGCAGCACGATGCAAAGCCATCATCCCATGACCGCTTCCCGTAGTCCGCCCATGTAGTGCTCCAGGCGACTACGCAGCCAACGCTCGGCCGGGTCGCTGTCGGTGGTGCTCAACCAGACCATGGCCAGCTCCAGTGCAGCAGTCTCGAACGGCAGCGTCTCGGCCTGCAGGTTGCCCCAGCGTTCCATACCCTGTGCGGCATAGTCCGGGCAACAGGCCAGCAGGTCGGTACCGGCCAGAATCGCCGGAAGCGAACTGAACTGCGGCACCGACAACACCACCTTGCGTTCACGGCCGATGTCTTTCAACCAGTCATCGACCACACCCTGGGTGTTGGCGGTTGGCGAAACCTGGACATGCGGACGTTGGCAAAACTCATCCAGTGAAAGCGGCGTGCTGGACTTGTCGGCCCGCACTACCCTGGCTTGCAGAGTGCGTAGCACCTTGCGTTTGGCATTGGCGGGCAGGCCCTTGGTCTGGCTGATACCCACCGTCACATCGCCCGCCGCCAGCAGGTCCGGAATGCGCCAATAGTCCACATGCTGCACGACCACCACCACGTTCGGCGCCTCCACCCGCAGCGCCCGCAACAGCGGCGGCAGCAGGCCCGACTCGACATCATCGGACAAGCCGATGCGGAAGGTCATCTTGCTGGTCAGCGGGTCGAAATCATGGGTCATGCTGAGGGCGACAGACATCGCATCCAAGGCTGGCGTGAGGTACTTGATCACCTCTTCGGCCCTGGCCGAGGGCTCCATGCGGTTGCCCACTCGAACCAGCAACGGGTCGTTGAACATCGCACGCAACCTGGCCAGCGCGGCGCTGACCGTGGGCTGGGCGACGAACAGCTTCTCCGCGGCACGGGTGAGGTTGCGCTCCTGCATCAGCGCTTCGAACACCACCATCAGGTTGATATCGGCTTTGCGCAGTTCGTTGCGGTTCATGGGTGCTCCCGGGCCGTGCTTGTTGTTCGGGTTCAATTCCGGCATCGACATGCATCCTAGCCGAGTCGAAACCTGCACTGCACCCTATGCGATCGCCATTGCCCCCTACTGCGCGACCGGGGTAATCTTCCGCGCTCTTCCCTTCCGGCCTCCCCTGCCGTGCACCGCCCAGGCGTTGACTCGCGAAGCGGTCATTCATGATGCCGACACTTGCATGGCCGCCGCTCACTGGCGCGCCCATCCGCCATCAATACACTCAGGATGACACCATGATCATTCGCCAAGGCATCGCTGCAGACTACCCGCAGCTGCTCGACATCTGGCTGCGTGCTGTTCGCGCGACGCACCACTTCCTGCAACCCTCCGACATCGACGCACTGTTGCCACAGCTGCGCGACGTGTACTTCCCGGCCGTGGAGCTGTGGGTTGCGGTAGACACCGATGACCAGCCACTGGGCTTTATCGGCTTCAATGAAAACCATGTGGAAATGCTCTTCGTCGACCCAGCGCACCACCGCCAGGGCATTGGCCGTGCACTGCTGGATTTCGGCCGCCAGTCACGCAGTGCGATGAGTGTCGATGTCAACGAGCAGAACCCACAGGCAACAGCGTTCTACCAGCGCTATGGCTTCGTTCAGACCGGCCGTTCACCGCTGGATGGCGAAGGTCGCCCGTTCCCTTTGCTGCACATGAGCTTGCCCACCCGGGCGTGAGCAGGAGGCACTCATCGCGATGGCCCGTAAAGCGAAGCCCCTACCGCCGTCCGACTGGGTCATCCGTAGTGCCCAACCGGGCGGTATCGAGCGTATCGAAGCCTGGTTCGGTAGCCACGGCTACGACCCGCATCGCCACGATACCTATTCGATCGGCCGCACGCTGGCTGGCGTGCAAAGCTTCCACTACAAGGGTTCGCTGCGCCACGGCATACCGGGCAACACGCTGGTGTTGCACCCGGACGAACTACATGACGGCATGGCCGGCACCGACGCAGGCTTTCGCTACCGCATGGCCTACGTCGACCCGGCACTGATCCAGAACGTGCTGGGTGGTCAGCCTTTGCCCTTCATCGCTGGTGGGCTGTCCAGCGACCCTCGCCTGTACCACGCCAGCGAAGCGTTCGTGCAGGCAGTGGACCACGCGCTGGAGCCATTGGAAGAACAGGACGCCCTGTATGACCTGGCGATCGCCTTGCGGGCCGTCGGCGGCAAGCCGCGCGGGCGCAAGCGCCTGGATTACCAGGCAGCCGAACGCGCCCGGGCCTTCATCATGGAACACCTGCATGTGGGCATAACACTGGACATGCTGGAACAGGCCAGCGGCCGCGAACGCTGGAGCCTGTCGCGTGACTTTCGCACGCTGTACGGCACCAGCCCCTATCGCTTTGTCACCCTGCGCCGCCTCGACAGCTTTCGCCGAATGATCCTGGACGGCTTCACCTTGGTCGAGGCAGCCCTTGCCGCAGGCTTTCATGACCAGAGCCACATGACCCGGCACTTCACCCGTTGCTACGGCGTACCGCCCTTACGCTGGCTGGAGCGTTTGCGAGCGTCACGCTGAGAAACCGCAGTCGCCCGCGTATCCCGTGGGAGCAGGCGTGCAGGATCGTACAAGAACCGGACTCGCCCGGCGCGATAGGCTGACCACTCCACTTTCCGAGGAACTGTCATGCCTGAATCCCGTCACCCACACCCCTCCCTGCCAGTGAACCTGGTCCACAAGGCCGCGCTTATCGAACAGCAATGGAGCCCCAGGGTCGTTGCCGAGATGAACGATTACCAGTTCAAGGTCGTGCGCATCGAAGGCGAATTCATCTGGCACGCGCACCCGGAGACCGACGAAGCATTCCTGGTGCTGGAAGGCACGCTGCGTATCGACCTGCCGGATGGCTGCGTGCATGTGAACCCAGGGGAACTCTATGTGGTGCCACGCGGCGTCGAGCACCGGACCGCCGCGCAAGGCGAAGCGAAACTGATGATGATCGAACCGCGGGGCATTCTGAATACCGGTCATGAAGGGGGGGATCGCACAGCACAGAGCGATGTCTGGATTTAACAACATTCACCACTTTCAAGCTGATGCCTCTAACTTCACAGCAATAATTAACCATAAACAATCGCCTTATTGCGATTTGTAACCATGGCAATTCGCTCGCCGCCCACACTTCGCAACCCGGCACAGGTTCGCCTCGATATAATTGGATCCAATAACGAGGGTAACCTGCATGCAAGCACTGGAAATGGACTACGGACACGGCGATGAAGTGGCCAGCCACTGCCACGCCGAAGACCAGCTGATTTACGCCGCCAGCGGCGTGATGCGGGTCAGCAGCGAGGGCGGCAGCTGGGTGATCCCCGGCGGGCATGCCTTGTGGATGCCTGCGGGGGTCAGCCATGCCATCCGCATGGAGGGCGTGGTCTACCTGCGCACCTTGCTGCTCGATGCCCACATCGAACGCTGCCAGGTCATCGTCGTGTCCGGCCTGCTGCGCGAACTGATCCTGGCGGCGTCACGGGTGCTGAACCTGCGCGACGGCGCGCATGCTCGGGCGCTGATCCTGTACGAGCTCGCCGCCGCCCGGCGCATCGATGCCTTCGTCCCTACGCCGCAGCACGCACGCCTGCGTGCCTGGTGCGAGCGCTTCCTGCAGGACCCGGCCCAGGACCTGACCCTGGAGCAATGCGGCGCACAACTGAACATGAGTGCCCGCAGTGTGGCCAGGCTGTTCCAGCGCGAGGTGGGCATGTCGTATGGCCAATGGCGCGCCCGTGCCCGGGTGATGCTCAGCCAGCAGTGCCTGGCCGATGGCAAGCCGATCCTGAACGTTGCGCTGGAGCACGGCTACCAGAGCGCCAGTGCATTTACTGCCATGTTCAAGCGCATCCTCGGCCATGCACCGAGTGATTGGCAAAACGGTACCGCGCGCGAGCACTGAGCCTCAGGTTGTCCCGCTTGCGCGCAGGGTTGTCCCGCTTGCGACAGCGACGCCCATGCAACCCTCGTTAACCTCGCATCACGACCTTTGAGCGACAATCGTGATGCCCTTACTGCACTCATTTCCAGGCCCTGCCCGGCTTGCCACAGCCCTCGGCATGCTCGCTGCACTCGCGGCGTGCGGCCACCAACCCACGCCTGCCGAACCCCCTCTAGCGCTGCAGGCAGACCCGCTGGCGAACATGCCGGCCGGCGTCAGCAAACAGCCCCTGCCCGAACGCTGGTGGGCACTGTATCAAGACCCCCAACTCAACCGCTGGGTACAGCAAGCCCTGGCGCACAACCAAGGCCTGGCACAGGCCGAGGCCAACGTGCAGGCCATGCTGGCCGGCATCGGCGAGTTCGACGCCAGGCGCTGGCCGTCTACCGCGATGGGCGTTGCCGCTACCTATGGAAGAAGCGCCGATGACCAGACGCTGGCCGAGGCGACCGACAGCAACGCGCCGTCACAATGGCAATTCAACCCGGGCATCGAGCTGGCCTATCAGGTGGATATCTGGGGCCAGGTACGCGCCGCCATCCAACGTGCCCGGGTGCAAGCCGAAGCCAGCGCTGCGGCACTAGACCTGGTACGCCTGCAGGTAGTCGCCCAGACCACCCGCGCCTACATCGACCAGTGCACCTACGCGGCTCGCCTGGAGGCAGCGAAGCAGGCCTTGCAAACCCTCGACCACAGCGTGCAACTCAGCCAGCGTCAGCGCCAGGCCGGTGTGGCCACTGCCCTCGACAGCGAGCGCCTGTTGGGCTTGCGGGAGCAGGTGCGTGCGCAACTGCCGATGCTCTCAGCCCGGCGGCAGATGGCGCTTTACGAACTGAGCATGCTCAGTGGCCAGGCCTCGGTGGCCGAAGCCACGACCTGCGTAGCCATCCCCACGCTGTCGGCGCCGCTGCCGGCTGGCGATGGCTGGCATTTGCTCGAACGCCGGCCAGATGTGCGCCAGGCCGAACGGGAACTGCAGGCGGCCACCCTGGAGACCGACATCGTGCGGGCTGACCTTTACCCAAAGGTCAGCTTCGGCGCTTCGTTGACGTCTTCGGACCATCACCTTGCCAACCTCGGCGCCAGCCGCGCGGTGATGTTCGGCATTGGCCCGCTAATCCGCTGGGAATTTCCCAACCTGAAGGCCAACCGCGCACGGGTGAGCAAGGCCGAGGCATTGCAGCGGGCGCAGGTCGCCCGTTACCACGGCGTGGCGCTGAGCGCGCTGAAAGACGTGCGCCAGGCACTGGCCCGCTACGACGGCGAGCGACAACGGTTGCAGGCGCTGGAGGCAGCCCTGGCGCACAGCCAGCACAGCTTTGCCCTGGCCCAGGGTAACTACCGTGCCGGCACCGTGGACGGGCTGGCCCTGCTCGACAGCGAGCGCGAAATGATCAGCCTGCGGGCCAGCCACACAGAAGCCCGAGGGCGCCTGGCGCAAGCGCAGGTAAACCTGTTCCGCGCGCTGGGCGGGCGGTGGTAGCGAGACGCAAGACCAGCAGCGAGCACCGCCCACTGTAGGAGCGGGTTTACCCGCGAAGAATACACCGCGGTGGATAGCACGGGCGTCGCCCGTGTTCGCGGGCAAGCCCGCTCCCCCACCAATCGCGCCAGCTTTTAGAAATTGAGCAAGACAGTTGCTCCCACAACGGACAGCCAGCAGGCCCAATTCGAGAATGGAAACCAACCATGAATGTTGCCGTAGACAAACCCTCACCCGCCGAAACTGAACAGCGGCCGAGCGCTAAAACCCGTCGCCGCCTGGCAGTCATCGCCAGCGGCAGCCTGGCCACAATCACCCTGCTGGCCTTCACCAGCTACTGGTTCAGCACCGGCCGCTATCTGGAAACCACCGACGATGCCTATGTCCGCGCCGACTGGGTGGCCCTGAGCCCACGCGTGCCGGGCTACGTAGCCGAGGTCGAGGTGGCTGACGACCAGCCGGTGAAAGCCGGTGATGTGCTGGTGCGCCTGCAAAACCGCGACTACCGCGCCCGCCTCGACCAGGCCCGGGCTGGCGTGACCGAGGCACAGGCGGCACTGGCCGCCGCCCAGGCCAGCCAACAGGTAGCGACCGAGCGCATCGACCTGCAACAGCAAGCCATCCTGCAGGCCGAGGCCGTCGTGCGCAGCGCCACCGCCGAACAGCGCCGCAGTGAACTGGATGTCCAACGCTACCGTGGCCTGGTGCGTGACGATGCAGCGACCATGCAGCGCCTGGAAACCGCCAGCGCCCATGCAAGCCAGGCACAAGCCGCACGGCAAGGTGCCCAGGCCGCGCTGCGCCAGCAACGCGCTCAACTGGCCATGGCCAAGGCCCGGTCAGCCCAGGCCGAGGCCGAGCTGCAACAACGGGCAGCGGCCCTGGCACGCGCCCTGGCCTACCAACAGCTTGCCGAGCAAGACGAACAGGACACGGTGATCCGCGCGCCGATCACCGGCGTGGTCGGCCAACGCCGCGTGCGCACCGGCCAGTACGTGGTGCCGGGCCAGCCGCTGCTGGCTGTGGTGCCCCTACAGCAGGCCTATGTAGTGGCCAACTACAAGGAAACCCAACTGGCCCGCATGCGCCCTGGGCAACCGGTAGAAATACATGTAGACAGCTTCGCCAGCCAGCCACTGCATGGCCATGTGGCCAGTTTTTCGCCAGCCTCGGGCAATGTCTTCGCCTTGCTGCCGTCGGACAATGCCACCGGCAACTTCACCAAGATCGTCCAGCGTTTCCCGGTGCGCATTTTGCTCGACAAACCGTTGGATGGCCCGCAGGTACTGCCCGGCATGTCAGTGGTCAGTACAGTCGACACACGCCCCGCAGAGGTTGCCGATGCGCACTGAGCAAACGGTCTCGCTGCGTGCCTGGGTAGCGGTGCTTGGCGGCCTGTTCGGCTGCTTCATGGCGGGCATGAACGTGCATGTCACCAGCGCCGCCCTGCCGGAAATCCGCGGCTCGCTGGGTGCCAGCTTCGAGGAAGGCTCATGGATTTCCACCGCCTACCTGGTGGCGGAAATCGTGATGATTCCGCTGACGGCCTGGTTGGTGGACGTGTTCTCGCTGCGCCGGGTCATGTGGACCGGCTCGCTCATCTTTCTGATCGCCTCGGTGGCCTGCTCATGGGCGCCCAACCTGGAGGCGATGATTGTAATCCGGGTGATCCAGGGGGCTGCGGGCGCGGTGCTGATTCCCCTGTCGTTCCAGCTGATCATCACCGAACTGCCGGCCAGCAAGATGGCCATGGGCATGGCGCTGTTCAGCCTGGCCAACAGCGTGGCGCAGGCCGCCGGGCCGTCGATTGGCGGCTGGCTGACCGATGCCTATTCGTGGCGCTGGATCTTCTATCTGCAACTTTTCCCCGGCATTGCACTGCTGCTGGCCATCGCCTGGTCGATCGAAGCCAAGCCGATGAAGCTCGAACTGTTACGCAAAGGTGATTGGCTGGGTATCGCGGCCATGGTGATCGGCCTGGGCGGCTTGCAGATCGTGCTGGAAGAAGGCGGTCGGCTGGACTGGTTCGGCTCGCCGCTCATTGTCGGCATGAGCGTGGTCGCTGCCATTGCGTTGGTGGTGTTCGTGGTGACCCAGCTGTTCGGCCAGCGCGCGTTCATCAACCTGCGCTTGCTCGGGCACTACAACTTCGGCGTTGCCAGCGTGGCGATGTTCATCTTTGGCGCTGCCACGTTCGGCCTGGTGTTCCTGGTGCCCAACTACCTGTCGCAGTTGCAGGGGTTCAGCGCGCACGACGTGGGCGTGGCGCTGATCGCCTATGGCGTGGTGCAGTTGCTGCTGGCGCCGTTGATGCCCCGGCTGATGGGCTGGACCAGTGCCAAGTTCATGGTCGCCAGCGGCTTTTTGATCATGGCGCTGGGCTGCTGGCTGGGGGCTAGCCTGAGCGCCGACAGTGCCGACAACGTGATCATCCCGTCCACGGTGGTGCGCGGTATTGGCCAGCCTTTCATCATGGTTGCGTTATCGGTGCTGGCGGTGGCCGGGCTGGACAAGCGTGAAGCCGGCTCAGCCTCGGCGGTGTTCTCGATGTTGCGCAACCTGGGTGGCGCCATCGGTACGGCCGGGTTGACGCAACTGGTGGCGAGCCGTGAACGCTTTCACAGTGAGCGCATTCACGAGCAGGTGACGCTGTTCGAGCCAAGCGTGCAGGCGCGTATCAACCAGACGGTGCAAAGCTGGCTGCCGCCTCAGCAGCAAATGCTGGAAGCGTTGGCGGCAACCATTCGACGAGAGGCTTACCTGATGGCCTACAGTGATGCGTTCTACCTGGCGTGCCTGGCATTGGTTGGGTGTGCCCTTGCAGCGTTGCTGCTGCGGGCCAGACAGCAGCATTGAAGGCAGTATCGACCTCTGTGGGCGACCGAAGCGTTCGGTATTCGGCCGCTGTTACACTGTCAACCGATGAAATTGGCGAACCCGAGCAAAGGTATGAACCCGACGCGCTACTCCACCGTGGCAAAGGACTTGATGCAAGCGATTGCCAGCGGCCGCTACCCAGTAGGCAGCCTGCTGCCGACCGAGTTCGAGCTGTGCGACCTTTACAATGTGAGCCGGCACACGGTGCGTGCCGCTATCGACCAGTTGCTCACCCAAGGGCTGGTGTCGCGCCGCAAGCGCGTGGGCACACGCGTGGAGGCCAGCAGCCCGCGCGACGGTTATTCGCAGTCGTTAGCCAGTGTGGCTGACCTGGCGCAACTGGCAGACACCCAGCAGCGGGAAATCCAGAACGTGCGCCACTTTGTCGCCGACCTGAGCGAGGCGGCGAGGCTGGGGCTGGTGCCGGGGGAGCATTACTTCTGCGTATCAAGCCTCCGCGTCGACAGGCAGCACCCTGCCGCGCCGCTGTGCTGGACCGACGTGTATGCGCCGCGCGACTACACCGCGGTCGTCGAACTGGCCCGCGAGCATCCCGACCAACTCATTGTCGGGTTGATCGAACAGCACTATGGCCGGGCAATCGCAGTGGTCGACCAGCGGGTGCGCGCGGTGTTGCTGACAGCGGAAATGGCCAGCGCGCTGAAGGCAGAGGCGGGCTCACCGGGGCTGAAGATCATCCGCCAATACCGCGAGGAAAATGGTGATCTGATGGCGGTCTCAGAGACCGTGCACCCGGATGACCGCTTTACCTTGGTCACCCAGATGCGCCGCGACCGCTCCCCCGCCTGAACCCGCTCGTACAGGGATGGTTCAACTTTCAGCTGATGAACAGGCCGTTGCGCCTAAAGCGCCCCCAGTTGCCTTTCAGCTTCGACCAACTGCCTCGCCCGCGCCGTGCTCACCCGGTGATCGCGTGCCAGCCAGGCGTAGATCGTCGGTAGCACGAACAAGGTGAACAAGGTCCCCACCAGCATCCCGCACACAATCACCACCCCCAACCCGAAACGGCTGTTGGCGCCGGCGCCGCTGGCGAACAGCAGTGGCAGCACGCCAAAAGTCATCGCCGCCGTGGTCATCAGCACTGGCCGCAAGCGTATTTGCGCCGCACGAACAATGGCGGCGGCACGATCGAGGTTGTCGCGCACCTGAATCTCGTTGGCGAACGCCACCATCAGGATGCCGTGCTTGCTGATCAGGCCGATCAGCGTCACCAGGCCAATCTGTGTGTAGATGTTCAGCGTGGCCCAGCCCAGCGCCAGCGGCAGCAGCGCACCGCAGATCGACAGCGGCACGGTCACCAGAATGATCAGGGGGTCGACCAGGCTTTCGTACTGCGCCGCCAGCACCAGATAGATCACCACCAGGGCGGCGAGAAATGCCCACATCAAGGCAAAGCCCTCCTGCACATACTGGCGCGATTCCGATTGCCAGTCGTGGCTGAAGCCCGGTGGCAGCTCGGCGGTGAGCTGTTCCAGAAATGCCACGGCGTTGCCCATCGATACACCCGGGGCCGGGATCGCCTGCAGGGTACTGGCGTTCTGCTGATCGAACTGCAACAGGCGGTTGGGTGCCACTTCGATATCCAGGCGCACCAACGTGGCTAGCGGCACCAGGCTGCCATCTTCGGCGCGCACATACTGCCGGCTCAACGCCGCAGGCGTCAGGCGTTGGTCCTGGATACTCTGCGGGATCACGTCATAAGAACGCCCGAACAGGGCGAAGCGGTTGAGGTACTGCTCGCCCACCAGCACCCCCAGCGACTCACCAATGGCCTGCATGCTGATGCCCAGGCTCGCCGCCTTGGCCCGGTCCACGCGTACCTTGACCACCGGGTTGTTGTAGTCGAGGTCGCTGTCCACCACGGCGAACAGGCCGCTGTCGCGGGCGCGTTGCTTGAGCACTTCCATGGTCTGGAACAGCTCGGGGTAATCCTGGGCGCTGCGCAGCACCATCTGCACCGGCAGGCCACCGCTGGAGCCCGGCAGCGACGCGACCTGGAAGGCGAAGATGCTGCTGCCCTCGATATCCGCAACGGCCTGCTGCAACTGCGCCTGCACCTGTGCGGCGGAACGCTCGCGCGCCTGCCAGGCGCTGAGGTTGATGCCACCGAAACTGGCGGCCGGGCCGTCGGTGCCGTTGATGATCCAGGTGTCGGTGGTTTCGGCAATGGACTTCATCACCTGGTCGAGCTTTAGCGCAAAGCGTTCTGCGTATTCGAGGCTGGCATGCTGCGGCGACTTGATGGCGGTCAGCACCGCCGCCTGGTCCTCGGGTGGCGCCAGCTCGCGCTGGGGCAGCAGGTACAGCCAGGGCAGGCTCAGGCACACCAGCAACGCCACGCCGCCACTGATCCAGCGGTGTGCCAGCGTGTAGGCCAGCACCCGTCCATAGGCCCCGCTCAGCGTGCCAAACAACCGATCGGCGAGAGTGGCCATGGCGCCATGCTGCTGACCGGGCTGCAGCAACAGCGAGCTCATCACCGGCGACAAGGTCAGCGCCACAATGCCGGACACGATCACCGCCCCCGCCAGGGTCAAGGCAAACTCACGGAACAGCGTGCCGGTCAGCCCGCCCATCAAGCCAATGGGCGCATACACCGCCGCCAGGGTCAGGGTCATGGCGATCACCGGCCCGGCGATTTCCCGCGCCCCGGCCAATGCTGCCGCGACCGGCGACTTGCCCTCCTCGATATGCCGATGCACGTTTTCCACCACCACAATGGCATCGTCCACCACCAGGCCGATGGCCAGCACCATCGCCAGCAAGGTCAGCAGGTTGAGGCTGAAACCGAACATCAACATCAGGCCCGCGGCCCCCAGCATCGACAGCGGAATGGCCACCACCGCGATCAGCACGCTGCGCAGCGAACCCAGGCACAGCCAGATCACCAACACCACGATCAGCATCGCCTCCACCAAGGTGCGCAGCACTTCATGGATCGACGCATCGATGAAGCGTGCGGTTTCATAGGCCAGCGCCACGTTCACGCCAGGCGGCAAGGTCTGCTGGATCTGTGGCAGCAGTTGGCGAATACCCTCGACGATCACCAGAGGGTTGCCGCTGGGCGTGGGGAACAGCCCCAGGTGCACGGCAGGTTTGCCGTCCATGGTGGCACTGGTCTGCGTGGCCGCCGCACTCAGCTCGACGGTGCCGATATCGCGCAGGCGCACCAGGTCGGTGCCATCGTTGCGGATGATCAGCTCACGGAAGTCTTCGACCCGGGTCAGGTCGGTGTCCACCTGGATATCGGCCAGCACGTACTGCCCGCGCACCTGGCCCGGCGTTGCCTGGTAGTTGTTGGCACGTACCGCCTGCGCCACGTCCGCCGCCGTCACCCCGCGCCCGGCCATCTGCTCACTGTCCAGCCACAGGCGCATGGCCAGGCGCTGCCCGCCGAACGACTGCACCTTGGCCACGCCGTCGATACCGGAGAACTGCGGTTCCACCACCCGCGACAGGTAATCGCTCAGTTCCGGTATCGACAGGCTGTCGCTGGCAAACCCCACATAGGCCACGGCAGTGGAGTCGCCTGCTGACAGTTCCACCACCGGGTCGTAGGCTTTTTCCGGCAGGCGATAGCGCACCTGGTTGACCTTGGCCATGGTTTCGGCCAGCGCCTGGGTCGAATCGCGGTTGAGCACCATGCGCAAGGTGATCAGGCTGCGCCCCTGCTGCGACGACGAGGACAGGTAGTCGATGCCTTCGACCGACGACACTGCCTGGGTGATCGGCTGCGTCACGAAACCCTGCATCAACTCGGCGGAGGCACCGGGGTACTCGGTGCTGATGGTAATGGTCGAGCTTTCCAGCAACGGGTACTGGCGGATCGGCAACTTGCCCATGGCAAACAGCCCCATCAGGATGATCAGGCTGCTGACCACCAGCGCCAGCACCGGGCGGCGCACGAAGACGTCGGTAAACCTCACGACTGCCGCCCTCCCTGGCTGGCCTGCAGGCTGTCCTGCGCCACTGGCTCGACCGGCATGCCATCACTCAGTTTCAGCTGGCCGGAAACCACCACACGGTCACCGGGCGTCAGGCCGGAGGTGATTTCCACCCGCCCCTGCCAGCGCTCACCGGTGGTTACCTGCACCCGGCTCACCCGGGTGCCATGCTGCGGGTCCTGGGTCGCGACAAACACCGTCTGCCCATAGGCGGTGTAGGTGATCGCGGTTTCCGGCACGGCCAGCACGGTCGACGGCTGCGCAGCATCCAGCCGCACGCCGGCATACATACCCGGCTGCAACTGCCCTTGCGGGTTCGACAAGGCCGCCTGTACCTGCACAAGGCGTGCTGTGCTGACCACCGGGTCGACCGCCACCACCCGCGCCTGGAAGTCTTGCCCACGCACCGCATCCACCGTCAGTGCCAGCACTTGCCCGGCGTGCACTTCGGGGGCGGCCTGCTCGCCCAAGGCGAAGTTCACATGCAACTGGCTGATGTCGGCCAGGCTGACGATGGTCTCGCCAGCGCCCAGGTACTGGCCCTGATGCACACGGCGGATGCCGAGCTTGCCGGCAAACGGTGCACGAATGGCCTTCTGCGCGATCAGCGCCTCGACATGCTGCAGCTCACCACGGGCCACGTCCACGGCCGTGGCGGCGTTGTCGAGCAGCTCTTGCGACACGGCATTCATCGCGCGCAGTTTGCGGCTGCGCTGCAGCACCACGTCAGCGTTACGCAACCTGGCCTGCAACTGCACGCGAAGGGCCTGCTCGGGCGCGTCGTTGAGCTGCACCAGCAACTGCCCGGCCGCGACTGTCTGCCCCGACTCGAAGGCGATGCGGGTAATACGCCCTGGCATCTCGGCCGCCACCTGCACCTGGTTGACCGCCTCCAACTCCCCCGAAGCAAAGCGCTGCCGCGCCAGTTGCACCTGCTCGGCCGTGGCCAGCGCCACCTTGGTCGCCGGCCACACCGCCGCAGCGGGTGGCGCCGAGCCGCTTCCCACCAGCGCATAGGCAGCGGCCAGCGCACCGGCAACAGCGCCGGCCCAGGCCAGTAACGTCCGTTTGTTCATGCACAGCTCCGATCACAGGGAAAGCGGTTGCAGGGAAGATCGGGCAGGACTATAAAAGCTCAACTTTACTTGAGGTCAACAGGCATGGCAGCGGACAACACACGGATGCTCACAGTGGGTGAAGTGGCCAAGCGCAGCGGCGTGGCGGTATCTGCGCTGCACTTCTACGAAACCAAGGGGCTGATCGCCAGCGTCCGTACGGCAGGCAACCAGCGCCGCTATCCCTCGCTGGTGCTGCGTACCCTGGCGATCATCAAAGTGGCCCAGCGCACGGGTATTGCGCTGGAGGAAATCAAACAGGCCTTCAGCCGTTATGCCCCCAACAGCAAGCTCACGGCCGCGCAATGGGGCGAGATGTCCACGGCCTGGCGCGAAGACCTGAATGCCCGCATTCGCACACTGGAAGCACTGCGCGACAGCCTCGACAACTGCATTGGTTGCGGTTGCCTGTCGCTGGAAGACTGCCCGCTGCGCAACCCCGAGGATGTGCTGGGCAAGGAAGGGACCGGGGCACGAATCCTCGAAAAGAAGGCCCGCTAGCCTCGCGCGCTCATGCCAGGTGCGCCCCTTTGCCGGCGCGCATGACCTGCAGGTGACAAACAGTCGCTTTGAACCATTGCGGCGATTCACCGCCCTAACCCTGTGCTGTTAACCCAAAGCCGCTCACAGGAAGGAACTAAGCCATCATGAAACGCGAACAGATCGAAGGTGTAGCAGAGGACCTGGCTGGCAAGGCGCAAAGCGCCGTAGGTCGCCTGGTCGAAGACCCGGCACTGGAAGCCGAAGGCGATGCGCGTCAGGCCGCAGGCCAGTTGACCAAGACCTACGGCGATACCCTGGACACGGTGTCCTCGTTCGTCAAGGAAAAGCCCTTCGCCGCACTGGCCATCACCGCCGCCGTCACACTGGTGGTCTCTCGCCTGCTGCGCCGCTGAGCCACGGCGCCTCAGGCGGTTCAGGGCCGGATACCTTGTCCGGCCTGCGCCATCACCAGATGGCGATATCGTAGGTCAGGTAAAGGCGATTGCTGTCTCGGCCCCGGGCGAAATCTGATCGATACACATAGTTTCGCAGCTTTACGCCCAGCCCTTTCAGCGGCCCGCACTGCACCACGTAGGCAATCTCGGCGTCACGCTCCCATTCTTTGATGCCCTCGTTACCTGAGCGGCCATTGTCGCCACTCAGGTAGCGCGTCATGAAGGTCAGCCCCGGCACCCCGGCGGCAGCGAAGTTGTAGGCGTAGCTGGCCATCCAGGTCTTCTCTTCCTCTTCGATGAACTTGCCGATGCCGACGTTGCTGAACGAATAGACCGTTGCCCCACTGATATACGGCAGGCCCGCTTCACCATCGAGCACCTGGTAACCTGCGCCGACGGTATGCCCGGAGTGGGCGTACGACAGTTGGCCGCTGAACATGTCGTTGTCGATGCCACCGCCATACGCCGTACCGCTGTCGCGGCTTTTGAAGTAACGCAGGTCGGTGGTCAGCACGCCGCCGCCCAGCGGCAGGTCGTGCACCAGCCCGGCGAAGTCCTGGCGGTAGAAATGCTCGAGCTCGCCGTGGAAATAACTCAGGCGCAGTTGCTTGCTGACGGCATAGTCAGCACCGGCGAAGCTGAAGTCGCCAGACGCTGGGCCGCCATACCCGTCCAGGTACAACCCGGTGCTATCGGATGAGTCGCGTTGTTTGAAGCGATCCAGGTGGCCGGCGGTAAGGGTGAGGTTGTCGATGTCGGTGCTGGTCAGCTGGGTTCCCTGGTAAGTCTGCGGCAGCAGGCGCGCATCGTTGTACACCAGTACCGGCGTCTTGGGCAGCAAGGTGCCATGCTTGACCACGGTGCCGCCCAGGCGGGCTTTGGCCGTGATACCGGCGCTGGCGAATTCGTCGGCCGCGCGGCCATCGTCATGCACTGGCAGCAACCCGGTGCCGCTGCGCCCACGGCCGGAGTCGAGCTTGACGCCGACCAGGCCCAAGGCGTCGAAACCCAGGCCGAGGGTGCCTTGGGTGAAGCCGGACTGGTAATCGAGCAGAAAGCCTTGAGCCCACTCCACCCGTTCGCTTTTGGCTGTGGCGGCGGCGCGGGCGCTCATACCCTGCTCGTCACGGAAATTCTCGTTGAAATACACGTTGCGCAACTGCAGCTTGAGCTTGCTGTCTTCGATGAAACCGGCGGCACCGGCCACAGGCAGCCAGCCGCACAGCAGGCCACAAGTGGCCCCACGGAAAAGAAATCGGGACATGATGGTTACTCTGTTGTTGTTCTTGGGTGAGTCAGCGAGGCGCCGAGCGGCGCCCTGGGTGCTTCAAACCATGAAGGACAAGGCGCCCGTCAGCAGTGCCAGCGCAGTGATCACCAGAGAGGTGAGCACGGCCCACTTGAAGGTGGCTTTCTGGAAATCACCGATATCCCTGTCGACCATGCCCACCAGCAGCAGGGTCGAGGCCACCAGCGGGCTCATGAGGTGAACCGGCTGGCCAAGCACCGAAGCGCGGGCAATTTCCACCGGATCGATGCCGTACGCGGCCGCGGCATTGGCCAGGATCGGCACAACGCCGAAGTAGTACGCGTCGTTGGACAGCACGAAGGTCAGCGGCATGCTGGTCAGCGCCACCACCAGCGGGAACCAGTGGCTCCACGCATCCGGAATCCAGTCCACCAGCGTCTGGGCCAATGCATCGACCATCTTGGTACCCGAGAAAATACCGGCAAAGATGCCTGCGGCGAACACCAGCAGCACCACGGTCATGGCGTTGCCCGAATGGGCGAGGATGCGCTCTTTCTGCAGGTCCAGCTGCGGGTAGTTGATCATCAGTGCGGCGACGAAACCGATCATGAACAGGATGGCCGCGTGCATCAGCCCCAGCACCAGCGCGGTCATCACGGCGATCACCAGCACCAGGTTCACATAGGCAAGGCGCGGGCGTTTGTGCGGGTTGTCGCCAAGGATTTCCTTGATGTAGCAGTTGCCGCCACCGGACTCCAGGGCAATATTGCCGATACGCCGGCGCTCGGCACGGCCCAGCAGGTAGGCGGTGAACACGACCCATGCCGCCCCACCGATTACGGTGGGCAACATCGGAATGAAGTATTCGGTCGCATCCAGCCCGAGCGCGGCAATGGCACGGGTGGCGGGACCACCCCACGGGCTCATGCCGCTCATGATGCTCAATGACAGCATCGATACGGTCGCCAGGATCATCGGGTTCATGCCGATGCGCTTGTACAGCGGCAGCATGGCAGCGCAGGTAATCATGTAAGTCGTGGTGCCATCACCGTCCAGCGCCACCAGCAGCGACAGCAAGGCCGTGCCGATAGCGATCTTTATCGGGTCGCCATTCACCCGCTTGAGGATCTTGCGGATCAGCGGGTCGAACAGGCCGGCGTCGATCATCAGGCCGAAGAACAGGATGGCGAACAGCAGCAGCGCGGCAGACGGTGCGACCATTTTCAGCCCATCGAGCATCATCTTGCCCAGGTCTGGCGCGAAACCGCCAATAAGGGCGAAAACAATCGGCACGATGGTCAGCGCGACGATCGGGGACAGACGTTTACTCATGATCAGGTAGGTGAAGGTCACCACCATGATCAGGCCCAGAAGTGCGAGCATGGTTTGTTCTCTTGTTTTTATTGTCTATGTGGCCACCTGCAGCGCAGACGGCCCCCTGACCCCCACCCGGCAACGCCTGGTGGGGGCCTGTAAAAAGCTTGAGGGTGTCGAGGCTCAGCCGTGGCGGCGTGGTTCGGCGACCCAGTCGGCCGTTTCAGCGACGGGGCTGACCACCGGCTCGCCATTCAGGCGGCTGTGCAGCGTCTGGCGGTCACAGGCGTTTTCCGACAGCGAAACCACCACCGTAGCCACTGCGTTGCTGGCAAGACTCGTCAGCGCACGGGCTTCCGACATGAAGCGGTCGACCCCTATCAACAGGGCCAGGCCGGCCAGGGGAATGTCGTGGATCACGGTAAGGGTCGAGGCCAAGGCCACGAAACCGCTGCCGGTGACACCTGCCGCGCCCTTGGAGGACAGCAGCATGATCGCCAGCATGGTGACTACCTGGCCCAGGCTCAGGTCGATGTTGCAGGCCTGCGCGATGAACACGGCTGCCAACGACAGATAGATGGCAGTACCGTCCAGGTTGAACGAGTAGCCAGTGGGCAGCACCAGGCCAACCACGCCTTTCTTGCACCCAAGCTTCTCGAGTTTCTCGAGCATGCGCGGCAGCACAGGCTCGGTTGAAGAAGTACCCAGCACCACGAGGAACTCTTCGCGGAAATAGCGCAGCAACTTCCACAGGCTGAAGCCATGGGCGCGGCAGATGCCACCGAGCACCACCAGCACGAAGAACGCGCAGGCGATGTACAACGTCCCCACCAGCTTGGCCAGCGCGCCAAGGGACGTAATGCCGTACTGGCCCACGGTGAATGCCAGTGCGCCGAAAGCGCCGATCGGGGCAAAGCGCATCAGGTAGCCGAAGATGCGGAACACCATGGTCGAGGCCGACTCCAGAACGTCCAGTACCGGCTTGCCCTTTTCGCCCATCGACGAGAGGGCGAAACCGCTGAGTACGGCGATGAACAGGACCGGCAAGACCTCACCCTTGTTGAAGGCACCGATGAAGGTGTCCGGGATGATGTGCATGAAGAAGTCCACCACGCTCAGCTTGGCAGCCGACGCGGTGTACTGGCTCAGGCCCGCTGTGCTCAAGGTGGCAGGATCGATGTTCATGCCGGCACCTGGCTTGAACAGGTAAACCGCCGCCAGTCCGATCACCAGGCTGACCACCGTCAGCCCCAGGAACAGCAGCAGGGTCTTGCTCATCAAGCGCCCCAGGGAACGCTTGTCGGTCATGCCGGCGATGCCGGTGACGATGGTGCAGAACACCACCGGCGCGATCATCATCTTGATCAGCTTGATGAACGCATCACCCAGCGGCTTGAGGGCCACGGCCTGTTGCGCCCAGAAGTGTCCGACCACCACGCCCAGCAGGACGGCGCAGAGAATCTGGAAATACAGCGATTTGGCGAGTCTCATGGCATCACCCATTGTTGAAATTGTGCGGATGCGCTTGTTACGAATGTGCAGGTCTGAATCGGTGCCTGGAGCTACCCGGCCAACCTGCGGAATGTAGGGGCGTAGACGAACCCTGAGAAGAGCCGCCGGGCGGTTCGCACCACCGAAGCCTGGATCGTCTGGCCCTCGGCACCGCTGCGCGTCAGCGCAACATCGATGCCGCCACTTGGGTGCTCCAGGCGGACCTCGGCCAGTTGCTGCGCGCCTTCGCCCAACAGGTCGACAATCACGGTGCCAGGGCTGACGCAGGCAGTCGCCAGCCCCACCGCTCCCGTGATCGCCAAGGCACGATGGCAATTGTGCGGCATGAAATAGCGAACCTGCAGCGTGCCGTCGTAGCGCGGCTTGGACACCAGCACTGGCTTGGGGATGACCATGCCACTGACATCGCCCAGGCCCATGGCCTTTCCGGCCTTCAGCCGCAACGCTTCCAGGCGTTCGAGCAGCGCGCTGTTGGCGTCCAGCTGAGCCGGGGTTTCCGAGCCGCTGACACCCAACTGGCTGGCCTCCACCACCATCATCGGCATGGCCATGTCGATGCAGGTCACCGGCACGCCATCAATCACGTCCTGGGCCTTGCCCGTGGGGAACAGCTTGCCGGTCTTGCTGCCGACCGCGTCGAGGAAGGTCAGGTGCACCGGGGCGGCAGTGCCCGGCACCCCATCGATCGCCGTACGGCCTTCGTAGCGCACGATACCGCCGGGCGTTTCGACCAACGAATTGACGAAGGTGCCAGTGTTGAGGTTACGGATGCGCACCAAGGTCTTGCCTTCCTGGCCTTTTACCAACCCCTGTTCGATGGCGAATGGCCCAACCGCACACAGCATGTTGCCGCAGTTGGGGGCCGTATCGACCCGGCGCTGTGCGACCATCACCTGCACGAACAGGTAGTCGACGTCGGCGTCGGCGTGCAATGACGGGCTGATGATCGCCACCTTGCTGGTCTGCGGGCTGCCGCCACCGATGCCGTCGATTTCCAGCTCATGGCCAGAGCCCATGAGGTTGATCAGCAACTCGTCGCGCTCGACCACATTGGCAGGCAGGTCCCAGGCGTGGAAGAACGGCCCTTTGGAGGTACCGCCGCGCATGAGTACGCAAGGAATTCGTTGCATGATTTCGCACTCTTGTTGATCAATGGACATCATTGATGCTGTGAGCAAAAGAGTGACAGGGATGGATAAATCAATCCAATGCAAATATCGTAGCTATTATTGCGATTCAAACATCAATATAGCGCCAGGCCAGTCGAAGGTTTCTTATGGAATATGAGCTGCAAGACATCAGATCTTTCGTGAAAATCGCCGAACTTGGCAGTTTCCATGAGGCCGCCGAAGCGCTTCACCTGTCCCAGCCGGCCCTGAGCCGGCGGATCAAGAAACTGGAGGAAGGCCTGGGCACCTCGCTACTGGAACGCACCACTCGCCGGGTCAGCCTGACCAGCGTGGGCCGCGACTTCCTGCCCAAGGCCAGGCGCCTGCTGGATGATTTTGAAGACTCGATCCTCAGCATCCGCGAGCTGGCCGAGCGCCAGACCGGTCAGGTTACCCTCGCCTGCATTCCTACCGCAGCGTTCTACTTCCTGCCGTCGGTGATCCGCGATTACAACGAGCAATACCCGAAAATCCGCATTCGCCTGCTGGACCTTAGCGCCAACGACGGGCTCGAAGCCGTGCTGCGCGGCGAGGCCGACTTCGGCATCAACATGATGAGCGGCCAGCACCCGGACATCGAGTTTGTCTCGCTGGTGCAGGAGCACTTTGTACTGGCCTGCCGGCGTGACCACCCACTGGCGAACCGCGCCTCCGTTACCTGGACAGAACTGGCTGATTACCGCCTGATCGGCGTCGGCCGCCTGAGTGGCAACCGCATGCTGCTGGACCATGCGTTGTCCGGGCTCAACCTGCGGCCCAAGTGGTTCTACGAAGTGCAACACCTGTCCACGTCGCTGGGCATGGTCGAGGCCGGGCTGGGCGTGTCCGCCATGCCCAGCCTGGCCATGCCCAATGCCGACCACCCCACGCTGGTGAGCGTG
This sequence comes from Pseudomonas sp. NBRC 111139, assembly GCF_001753955.1. Classification (NCBI taxonomy): domain Bacteria; kingdom Pseudomonadati; phylum Pseudomonadota; class Gammaproteobacteria; order Pseudomonadales; family Pseudomonadaceae; genus Pseudomonas; species Pseudomonas sp. NBRC 111139. The sequence goes on along the minus strand of NZ_BCBP01000041.1, from coordinate 59,695 downwards.
CCGTTGATCGAGCCGCAAGTCACCCGCACGCTAGGGCTGGTGTACCGGCGCGGCGCATCGCTGTCGCCGGCTGCGGAAAAATTCGTTTCGATCCTGCTGCAGAAATGGCCAAATCGCTGAGGGGAGCGGCGCACCTGGCTTAGTCGTTCTTGCCCAGCATGTACCGGTCAAAATGCTCGATATGCTCATCGAGGTTGTCCTCGAGCATCATCCGGTACTGATCACAGAAGTACTTCAGAATCTCTTCCCGTGCCGCACCCAGCTCCGCGCCGCTCTTGAAGCCGCGGGCGCTCATCCAGGCGCTGAAGCGCGCGGCACCGAAGGTGAGCGAGGCGCTTACCTTGCCCAGGTCTTCGAACTTTTCGATCTGCTGGTTCGCCAGTTCGATGTGCGCATCGGCGCGATCGTAAAAGGCCTGGTCGGTAGCTTGGGTCATTGGGGTTCACCTTGTTGCGCAATGCGAGCGGGAGGCCAAGCCTTGCATGTCGCGGCGCATACGTGCAAGGCTGAAAAAGGATCACCCATGACGAAAAGGAAGCAAAGCACCTCATGCTTGGAATCACACGTATCCATCGCTATTTGCGCCCACTGCCTGCAAAACCGACTGCAGCCAGTGGGCGTGACCTCAAGGCCAAACGCGCTACCCACCTCGCCTCAACGGTTGCCAACCTCCTCTGCACGCCCCGCTCCGCCCCGCCTTACCTCTGCGTCACTCCTGAGCGTCCCCCCGTCGAACGTGTGCCCCCGACCTGACTGCCTCCACTGCAGCTCACACACCGTTCTCGCCTGTTGCAGGTGGGATGCCTGACGCAACGACAAGGGGCAACAGCCAATGCTTTTCTTTCACGGTAAACACATTCTCAGCGCCATCTTCGATATGGATGGCACCCTCTTCGACACCGAGCGCCTGCGCTTCAAGACACTCAAGCAAGCGTCTCTGGAAATCTTCGGCAAAGCGCTGAGCGAGCAGACCCTGACTGGCTCGCTGGGCCTGAGCGCAAAAAAGGCCGAAGCCCTCGCCAAGGCGCATAACGGCGAAGACTTCCCGTACGCACAAATCCGCCAACGCGCCGATGAACTTGAGCTGGAGTACGTGCGCAATCACGGCGTACCGATCAAGGCCGGCCTGCTGGAGGTGCTGGAGCGCCTGCGCAAGTCGGGCCTGACCATGGCAGTGGCCACCTCCAGCCGCCGTGCCATCGCCGAGGAATACCTGATCAACGCCAACGTGCTGAAGTACTTCGACATCACCGTTTGTGGCGATGAAGTCAGCCAAGGCAAACCCCACCCCGAGATTTTCCTGAAAGCCGCCCGCGCGCTCAATTGCGAGCCAGGCCAGTGCTTCATGGTCGAGGACTCGGAAAACGGCATGCTGTCAGCGATGCGCGCCGAAGGGCAGGCAATCCTGATCGAGGACATCAAGCCGCCTGCGCCGGAAATCAAGGCGGGCGCGCTCAAAGCCTACCGCAGCATGCATGAATTTCTCACCGACCTGAGCGAGTGCGTACCCGACCTGGGCATGCCTGCATTGAGTGAGCCGTTCCCGGCCTCGATGAACCAGTTCAGCGTGGGCATTCATGGTTTCGGCGCCATCGGCGGCGGTTACCTGACGCAGGTATTTTCCCATTGGGACGGCTACACCCGACCGCGTGAAATCATTGCCGCAACCCGCTCGCGCATGCTGCGCGAAAGCGTCAGCGCCTTCGGCCGCTACAGCGTGCGCTACGGTGCCACATCGTTCGACCAGACCATCGACAACGTGCGCATGATCGACATGGACGATGACGACGCCGTGATCGGCATGTACACCACTGCCGAAATCATCGGCCTGAGCCTGCCCGAGCAGGCCATCAGAAGCCAGGCCAGGGTGATCGCCCAAGGCCTGCTGCAACGCTTCGAGCGCCGAGGCCGGGAGCTGACCCTGCTGATCGTGCTGAACAAGGTTGGCGGTGCGGCGTTCGTGCGGCGTCATGTGCAAGCCGAGCTGGCGTTACTGTGCCCGCCTGCGATCAGCGAGCAGGTTTTGCAAAAGACCCATTTCGCCGAAACGGTGGTCAGCCGCATCGTGTCCAAACTGGGCAATGACGCGCTGGTGCGGCAACTGCGCATCAAGTCGCAGATGTTCCAGAACAGCCTGGAAGACGAGCCCGCAAGCACCTGCAAACCTTCAACGCCGCTACCAGAGTACGAACGGCTGATCGGCCACTTCAGGCCCTTTGCACAGCCCAGCAGCGCCATGAGCCAGCTGCATCTGGTGCTGTTCAACAGCGAAGCCGACATGCCGCTTTACGCCGAACGCGGCAGCGATCTGCTCGAACGCCTGCGCCAGGTGAAGACAGTGCCAGACATCGCCCAGATCCAGATCATCAAGAACCGCCTGTGGAACGGCCCGCACGCCATCGTGGCCTGGTACGCCAGCCTGCTGGGCCATGCCTGGGTCGGCCAGGGCATGGGCGATGCGCGGGTGAGTGAACTGGCCGAGCGCCTGATTCGCCAGGAGGTCGCGCCCGCACTGGTGGCCGAATACCCACAGATGGCCGAGGTGGTCACCCGCTTTGCCGAGGCATTTCTCGAGCGCTGCAAAACCTCGTTCAAAGACCCGTGCGCCCGAGTAGGCCGCGACCCCTTGCGCAAGCTGCAACGCAACGAACGCATCCTCAGCAGCATCGACCTTGCCCGCAAGCACGGTATTGCAACCCCGGCCCTGGCGTTTGGCGCGGCCCTCGCCATTCACCATGCCCTGCAATGCGAGGACGACAAGGATCAGGAAGCCCGGGCGATCAGGCAGGTTTATCGGGATAACCACACCAGCGTTGAGGCCGTGCTTACGCATGACAGTGACTGTAATGGCAAGCGTTTTCCAGGGCTGGACCCGATCACGGATGCGCAGCTGATCACCGCCATTTCAGATGCTTTCCGGCAGTACCCGCAAAGGGATATGGCCACCCGACGGGATGACCTTTGCATAGGCGCATGAGGTACTGCATATGCCTGAAACCATCGCGGTGAATGGCACCGGCTCCGTCGATGTTTGCGGGGCAAGCCCGCGCCCAACTTGATCGCGCTAGCTTTCAGGTGTTGTGCAAGACCGTTGTCCCCACAGGTATTGCATCAGCCTCAAGCCTGCGCGATACCTGTAGGAACGGGCTTGCCCGCGAAGAATCCAGCGCGGTGAATGGCACCGGCTTCGCCGGTGTTCGCGGGGCAAGCCCGCGCCCAACTTGATCGCGCCAGGTTTCAGCATCTCGTGGTTTTGCTAACAGAACGTACCACGCATGCCTGCATGCCCGAATCCTGCATTCAACCTCTGCCGCAGCCGCTGCGGCATGGACAGCCTGAACACTCCATTCCCCATGACGCCTGCCGACCTTCACTTGATATGACACAAGGCTTGCTAATGACACAAGGTGTCATTAAGATCGCTGTGTGTCCTGGCAGCGCCATCACGACGATCAGCCAGCGCCCGCCCTTTTCCCTGCAGGTACCGCCCATGACGACCACCATGCACACCCCCAAGGACCAGCTTGTCAAACTCGCCCAGCAACAGATGCTGACGGCGCTGACCGACAACACCTACACCGTACGACAAAAGCTCGCCCTCACCTGCCGCATCCTGTTCGACGGCGGCCACGACTCTGGCCTGGCCGGGCAGATCACTGCGCGTGCGCAGGAACCTGGCACCTACTACACCCAACAACTGGGGCTTGGCTTCGACGAAATCGCTGCCTCCAACCTGCTGGTGGTGGACGAAGACCTGACGGTGCTGCAAGGCCGTGGCATGGCCAACCCGGCCAATCGCTTCCACAGCTGGCTGTACCGCGCCCGCCCCGACGTCAACTGCATCATCCACACCCACCCGCTGCACAGCGCCGCCTTGTCGATGCTGGAAGTTCCGCTGGCCATCTCGCACATGGACCTGTGCCCCCTGTTCGACGACTGTGCATTCCTCAAGGAATGGCCCGGTGTGCCGGTGGGCAACGAAGAAGGCGAAATCATCGCGAACGCGATTGGCGACAAGCGCGCAATCCTGCTTTCCCATCATGGCCTGCTGATCGCTGGGCGTTCGATCGAGGAAGCCTGCGTGCTCGCCCTGCTGTTCGAGCGCGCAGCAAAGATGCAACTGCTGGCCATGGGCGCCGGTGACATCCGCCCCATCCCCGAAGCACTGGGCAAAGAGGCCCACGACTGGATTTCCACCCCCAAACGTCACGGTGCCGCCTTCAGCTACTACGCGCGCCGAGCCTTGCGTGCCCATGGCGACTGCCTGGGCTGATCGAAGCTGTACTCTTCCCTCAACAACGGCAAAGGTGCCTGGTCATGTCTACACCTGTAATTCGCGGCGTTATCGGCTACACCATCACTCCCTTCACGGCAGACGGCTCACTCGACCTGGATGCCCTGGGCACGTCCATCGATAGCCTGATCGCAGACGGCGTGCACGCCATCGCGCCGCTGGGCAGCACCGGCGAAGGGGCTTACCTGTCCGACAGCGAATGGGAAACCGTGGTGCGCTTCAGCCAGGTACGCATTGCCGGGCGCGTACCCAGCGTGGTCAGCGTCTCCGACCTGACCACCGCCCGCACCGTGCAGCGTGCCCGCCTGGCACAGGCCTGCGGTGCTACGGCGGTGATGGTGCTGCCCATCTCTTACTGGAAGCTCACCGAAGCCGAAGTGATCGCCCACTACAAGGCGGTCGGCACCGCCATCGACATTCCGATCATGCTCTACAACAACCCGGGCACCAGCGGCACCGACCTGTCGGTGGAGCTGATCCTGCGTATCCTCGGCGAAGTGCCCACTGTGACCATGGTCAAGGAAAGCACCGGTGACATCCAGCGCATGCACCGCCTGTTCACGGCTACAGATGGTCAGGTGGCGTTCTACAACGGTTGCAACCCGCTGACCCTGGAAGCCTTGGTGGCCGGCGCCACGGGCTGGTGTACCGCCGCGCCCAACCTGATCCCTGCACTCAACCTGGCACTGTGGGACGCCGTACAACAAGGCGATCTGGCCGAAGCCCGTGCGTTGTTCTACCGCCAGTACGAGCTGCTGGAGTACATCACCCGCCGTGGCCTGCCGACCACCATCAAGGCCGGCCTGAAAATGCTCGGCCAGGAGGTCGGCGCCCCACGCCTGCCCCTGCAGCCGCTGGATGCGCAAGGCAGCAACCACCTGAAAAACCTGCTGGTGGCGCTGACCAACTGATGCACAAACCTGCCCGGCAGCCTGTCGCTGTCGGGCAGCCTTTTTTTCAGGAACAGCCTTGGGCTGCGAAAGGGCCAATGACGCTGCAGTCGGATTACCCCTTCGCCGCACAAAACTGCTCCTCATCTGACCATTACCAGAGGCAACCATGGACGCGCCTGCTCAAAGCTCTGCAACGCCGCTCAGGCTGACAGACATCCTTCACCCGGTGATTGCCGGAATCGTTTCGGTGATCGTCAACTACGGCGGCACGTTCATCCTGGTGTTCCAGGCGGCCAAAGTGGCCGGGCTGAGCCCGGAGCTGACGTCGTCGTGGGTCTGGGCGGTGTCGATCGGCGTCGGCCTCAGCGGCCTGGCACTGTCCTGGTACAGCCGGGAGCCGGTCATCACAGCCTGGTCCACGCCAGCCGCCGCCTTCCTGGTCACCGCCCTGGCCAGCGTGCCCTACAGCGAGGCCATAGGTGCCTACCTGCTGTCGGCCGCCGGCTTCGTGGTGCTGGGGCTGAGCGGGTGCTTCGAGCGCCTGGTGCGCGTCGTGCCCGGCGGCATTGCCGCCGGCCTGCTGGCCGGCATCCTGCTGCAGTTTGGCATCGGTGCCTTTGCCAGCCTGTCGGTCGACCCCTCCCTCGCCGGACTGCTGATTGCAGCCTATGTGGCCTTCAAACGCTTCACCGCCCGTTACGCCGTGGTCGCCATATTGCTGCTGGGCCTGGGCTACCTGTTGCTGCAGGGGCAAGTCGGCCTGACCACGTTGCGGCTGGAATTCGCCTCACCGGTTTTCACCGCGCCCACCTTCTCCCTCAACGCGGCCCTCAGCGTGGCCCTGCCATTGTTCCTGATCACCCTCACCGGCCAGTACATGCCCGGCATGCTGGTGCTGCGCAACGATGGTTTCAAGACCAGCGCCAACCCGATTGTCGCCGTCACCGGCATCGGCTCGTTGCTGATGGCGCCCTTCGGTTCACACGCGTTCAACATCGCTGCCATCACCGCGGCCATCTGCACCGGCAAGGAAGCCCATGAAAACCCGGACAAGCGCTGGGTGGCGGGCATCGCTGCCGGTGTCTGCTACATCCTCGTCGGGGTGTTCGGGGTCACGCTGGCGAGTGTCTTCATGGCCCTGCCGGGCACCTTTATCACCACCCTGGCGGGCCTTGCCCTGCTGGGCACCATCGGCGCCAGCCTGGCCAGCGCCCTGGCCGATGCCCGTTCACGCGAGTCAGCACTGATCACCTTCCTGGCGGCGGCGGCCAACATCAGCCTGCTGGGTATTGGCGGGGCCTTCTGGGGCCTGGTCATTGGTCTGCTGGCCCATGTTGTCCTGAACGGTCGCCTGCCCGGTTTGCGGGGCGCCTCCCGCTAAGCGGGCTTTCCACCACCTTGCCGTGCGCCAGGGGCGCACGCTGTTCAACAGGTATCGACATGCCCCACGCTGGCCCCAAGCTGCTGACCCAAATTGCTGCCGTGCACTTCGTCAGCCACGTGCACATCATGCTGATCCCGGCGCTACTGCCCGTGCTGCCCGGCCTGCTGGGCGTGGGCTTCGTAGAGCTGGGCGTAGCCCTGGCGGTGTTCAACATCGTCTCCGCGCTGGTACAGGCCCCGCTGGGTTACGCCGTCGACCACTATGGTGCACGTAAAGTGCTCAAGGCTGGGCTGTTGCTGGGCAGCCTCAGTTTCGTGCTACTGGCGGCCAGCCCCGGGTATGCGGTATTGCTGGTGGCGATGGCCATGGCGGGCCTGGCCAATGGTGTGTACCACCCGGCCGACTATGCGCTGCTGGCCAACGGCATCGAGCCCGCACGCCTGGGGCGGTCGTTCTCTATTCATACCTTTGCCGGCTTCCTCGGTTCAGCCGTTACCCCAGCCGTATTTCTCGGCATCGCCGCGGCGCTCGGCACGCGGGCAGCCCTGGCGGCGGGCGCGGTATTCGGGGTAGCCGCGCTACTGCTGATATCGATACCCGGCAGTGGCGTTTACCGGGTCGCCAGGCCTGCCAACAAACAAGACACAGGCCCGGCCGCAGCAAAAGGCCGCGTACGTTTGTTCACCCCCATGATCGGCGTGCTGACGGTGCTGTTCATCCTGCTCAACCTGAGCACCAGTGCCATCGAGAAGTTCTCCGTAGCCGCCCTGGTCCAGGGCCAAGGCCTGACACTGGCCTGGGCCAACGCCGCGCTCACCGCTTTCCTGCTGAGCAGCGCAGCCGGCGTGCTGTGCGGGGGCGCTTTGGCCGACCGTACCCGGCGCCATGGCCTGGTGGCGGCACTGGCCTTCGCGCTGGCGGCTGCGCTGACTGCACTGGTGGCGCTGGGGCTGCTGCAGGGCTGGGCATTGGTGGTCGTACTGGGTGCCATCGGCTTGCTCACCGGGGTCATCGCCCCATCACGGGACATGCTGGTCAAGGCGGCGGCGCCACCCGGGGCCGAGGGCAAAACCTTCGGCCTGGTGTCGACCGGGTTCAACATCGGTGGCGCCATCGGGCCGGTAGCGTTCGGCTGGATGCTCGATCAGCGCCTGCCCAACGGGATTTTCATCGCATCAGTGGTATTCATGCTGCTGACGGTGCTGCTGACCCTGGCACAGGAGACGTATTCAGCCAGAAGGCGCGCGACTGAACAGCTGGCGCGCGCCCTGTAGGCCCGGTGCAGCATTGCCAGGCCACGATCAATCACTCATTGCGCCGGGTTGGCATGCATCACTCGCCCGCCTGCCCCCGGCCGATTGACGAACAGCACATCCAGCACACTGTTGCGCAAGCCCTTCACTGCATTCCAGTTCGCTGACGCATGCACGTATCTGTCGCGCAACAGCCGCTGTTCTTCCTCGCTCAACCCCACCTGGCCAGTTTCCCCCAAGGCAAAGGCATGCAGTTTTCGGCTGATGCCCGACAACTCATCCGGCAGCCGATGCTCAGCCTGCGCCCCCAACGGCGCAAACGGCACACCCGCGCGCACCGCCAACGCCCGCATCACGCTCAGGTACACCCGGGACAAGTGCCCCGCCACTTGCCGCTCCCGGTACACCGCCGCATAGACCTGCTTTTGCGCCTCGTCCCGATGCCCACCGGCAATCGGCTCCTCCCAGGTCATCACGCGCGGCCTGGGTTCGCCCATGTCGGCAAACGCCGAAGCCAGCAAGGCGCTCACCTTGGCATGGACGCGGCACTGCTCGACACGCATGCCTGCGGGCACACGCTGGGACTGCGGCTTGCACAGCAGCACCTGCTCCAGGAGGGTCTCCGGGTAACCCCCCCCAATATTCGAGTGCACGCCCGGCAGCAGGATATCGTGGCCACTGCGCACCAGCGGGAAGTTATGCCGCCGCTCGTCCTCGGCCACCAGCTGCACCACGTGCCGGGCAATACCCGCCCCCAGGCCCAGGCGCAGGCCGCCGTGGCGGCCGTCTGCCGGGTCGAAGTCGCCCTGTAACGGCGCGATGATCGCCGCCACGGTGTCGAACAGGCCGATAAAGTTGATCGAGGTTTCGCACGCCACCGACAACAGCCCGCCCGCGCCCTCGTGCAGCAGGTTGGCCAGATGCCGCACCGCCGCCGCACCGCGGCTGAAACCGAAAAGATCGAACTCGACCCCTTCCAGCGTTGCCTGCGGATGCGCCCGGCGCCACGCCTGCAGTTGCTCGGCCATCGCCTGCAACGCCTCGGCAACCCGCGCCTCGGCCCCCGTGCGCCCATGCCCGGTGGCCGAGGCGTAGACATGGTCGGCTTCACCCGCCAGCGTGCCCACGCCTTCCACATAGTGCTTCAAGAACGCCTGCGGCCCCTCGGCATTGGCCGCCTCAGCCGGATACAACGCATGCAACAGGGCCACATTGCTCAAGGCGTTGCCATAGCTGCCGCCCTTGTCGCCCTGCTCACCCATCGTCATGGCATTGTGCTGGTTATTACCGGTGCCATCGAAGAAAACACCAAACCGCAAGGTGATCGGCGTAAGGTTTGGCGTGCTGGCGCTGCTCATTTTCATCATCGTGCCTTCTGCTTGTCCGAAAAGCACAAGCAGGCGCCAGCACGCCGTCACGGAACATCAGGCAATGGCCAGCCATACGTGGGACATTTCTTTGCCCGCATGCCCGGCTGCAACGATAAATTTACCCGCCGCCATTGGTGGTCGCCCCCCCGGATAGATTAAAGTATCCCCCCTTGCCAAGGCTGCTGCCTCACGCCGCCTCAGGCCCCTACCAGGAACCGTCGCCGATGGAACACCGTGAAGCGCTGATCGCGCTGCGCACTTTTCTTTCTACCCAGATCCTAGGCCAGGAGAAACTGGTCGAACGGCTGTTGATCGTGCTGCTGGCCGACGGCCACATGCTGGTCGAAGGGGCACCGGGCCTGGCCAAAACCAAAGCCATCAAAGAACTCGCAGAAGGCATCGAAGCGCAGTTCCATCGCATCCAGTTCACCCCCGACCTGCTCCCGGCCGACATCACCGGCACGGAGATTTACCGCCCGGAAACCGGCAGCTTCGTGTTCCAGCAGGGGCCTATCTTCCATAACCTGGTGCTGGCCGACGAAATCAACCGCGCACCGGCCAAGGTGCAGTCGGCGCTGCTCGAAGCCATGGCCGAGCGCCAGGTCAGCGTGGGCCGCAGCACCTATGACCTGTCGCCGCTGTTTCTGGTCATGGCCACACAGAACCCGATCGAGCAGGAAGGCACCTACCCGCTGCCCGAAGCCCAGCTCGACCGCTTCCTGATGCATGTAAAAATCGGCTTCCCCGACGCCGCCGTAGAGCGGCGTATCCTGGCGCAGGCCCGGGGTGAAGCCCTCGGCGGCGAGACCAAGCCTGAGCGCCGGGTCAGCCAGCAGGCCATCTTCGCCGCGCGCAAGGAAATCCTTGGCCTGTACATGGCCGACGCAGTGGAGGAATACCTGGTGCAGCTGGTCATGGCCACCCGCACCCCGGCCAAGTTCGACACCGAGCTGGCCGACTGGATCGCCTACGGCGCCAGCCCGCGTGGCTCCATCTCGCTGGACCGCTGCGCGCGTGCCCACGCCTGGCTGGCCGGGCGCGACTTCGTCAGCCCCGAAGACATCCAGGCCGTGCTGTTCGACGTCCTGCGCCACCGCATCATCCTCTCGTTCGAGGCCGAGGCGGCAGGGATCGACCAGGACCGCGTGGTCCAGCGCATCCTCGACGTCGTCGCCGTTGCCTGACCCCATGCCCACTGCGCAGCTGGCCGAACACGGCATCCGCATTGGCCTTGCCGAGCTGATCGACATGCGCCACCGCGTGCGCGAAATCCAGCTGTTTTCCAAGCCCGGCCAGCGCAGCCCGCTGGTCGGCCTGCACCATTCCAGGCTGCGCGGGCGCGGCGTGGACTTCGACCAAGTGCGCGTTTACCAGGCCGGCGACGATGTGCGCAACATCGACTGGCGTGTCACTGCGCGTACCCTGGAGCCGCACACCAAGCTGTTCCACGAAGAACGCGAGCGGCCGATCTTCATCCTCGTCGAACAAAGCCAACGGCTTTTCTTCGGTTCAGGGCTGATGTTCAAGTCCGTGCTGGCGGCCCAGGCGGCGGCGCTGTTCGGCTGGGCAGCGCTGGGCCACAACGACCGCATCGGCGGCTTGGTGTTCGGCGACAACGAACACCACGAGATCAAGCCCCGACGCAGCAAACAGAGCCTGCTGCAACTGCTCAACCGCTTGGCAAAGGTCAACCAGTCACTGCACACCGAAGCCATACCCGGGGCCGACAGCCTCGGTCTGGCCCTGCGCCGCGCCCGCGAAGTGCTACGCCCCGGCAGCCTGGCCATCGTGATCTGCGATGAGCGCTCGCTCAGCGCCCAGGTGGAACAGCACCTGGCCATGCTCTCACGGCATTGCGACCTGCTGTTGCTGCCGGTATCCGACCCACTCGACCACGCGTTGCCCGCCGCCGGCCTGCTGCGCTTCGCCCAGCGCAGCGCCCAGCTGGAGCTCGACACCCTCGACGCCAACCTGCGCCAGGCCTACCGCCAGCAGGCCGAGGCCCGCATCGAGCGCTGGGAGCTGATGGCGCAAAAGCTGAGGGTGGTGCTGATGCCACTGAGCACGCAAAGCGAAATGATCGAGCAACTGCGCGAGCACCTGAACGCCCAGCGGCCACGGAGCGCGTCATGAACCCGCTCGACCAGTTGCACCCACTGATCGCCCCGGCACCGGTCAGCCTGTGGCCACCCGCACCAGGCTGGTGGCTGCTGCTGGCCGTCCTGCCACTCCTGGGCTGGGGCCTGTGGCGGCTGCGCCGCTGGCGCCCGGGCAAACGCCGCATCGTGCGCGCCGAACAACCCCTGGACCCGGTACGCCTGGAGGCCTTGGCCGAGCTGGCCCGCCTGCCACGCCCGTATGACGGCGCCCCGGCCGGCGCCTGGCTGCAACAGATCAACGCCTTGCTCAAACGCCTGTGCCGCAACCACTACCCAGGCGCCAACAGTCACACCCTCAACGGCCGCCAGTGGCTGGCCTTTCTCGACAACCGCTGCCCGGCCGCCGGCCTGACCCGCTGGATGGTACTGGTCGAAGGCGCCTATAAACCCGAGTGCAAGCTCGATGACAAGGCCATCGCCGGGCTCAGCCAAGCCGTCGAAACCTGGATCCGCAAGCATGTTTGAACTGGCCTGGCCGTGGGTCTTCGCCCTGTTGCCGCTGCCATGGCTGGTGCGCCTGCTGCTGCCCGCCGCCGACAGCGGTGAACCGGTGCTCAAGGTGGGCTTCCTCAACGAGCTGGAAGGCCTGGCCGGGCGCCGCGCACGGCTCAACCTGCCCACCTGGCGCCAGCAGGCACCGTTCGTCGTCATCTGGCTGTTGCTGCTGTGCGCCGCCGCTCGCCCGCAATGGCTGGGCGAACCGGTGCCGATCGCCGCCAGCGGCCGCGACCTGCTGGTGGCGGTGGACGTGTCCGGGTCGATGGACTTCCCCGACATGCAGTGGAAGAACGAGGACATCAGCCGCCTCGACCTGGTCAAGGTGCTGATGGGCGACTTCCTGCAAGACCGTGAAGGCGACCGTGTGGGCCTGATCCTGTTCGGCAGCCAGGCCTACCTGCAGGCGCCGCTCACCTTTGACCGGCGCACCGTGCGCACCTTCCTCATCGAGGCGCAGATCGGCATCGCCGGCAAGAACACCGCCATCGGCGACGCCATTGGCCTGGCGGTCAAACGCCTGCGCGAACGCCCGGCACAAAGCCGGGTGCTGGTGCTGATCACGGACGGTGCCAACAACGGCGGGCAGATTCACCCGCTGACAGCCGCTCGCCTGGCGGCCCAGGAAGGCGTGCGCATCTACACCATCGGTATCGGCGCCAACCCCGAAGCCAGTGGCACCCCAGGCCTGCTCGGCCTCAACCCGAGCCTGGACCTGGACGAAGCCGCGCTCAAGGAAATTGCCGACATCACCCACGGCGCCTACTTCCGTGCCCATGACGGCGCCGAACTGGACGCTATCGGCGATACCCTCGACCAACTGGAGCCCGTGGCCCAGCAACCGACCCAGGCGCGCACAGCCCATGCCCTGTACGCCTGGCCCCTGGCGCTGGCGCTGCTGCTCAGCGTGTTGCTGGTGGTAGCCGTGCAGTGGCCCGACAACCTGTTGCAGCGCCTGCTGCGCAAGCCTCGCTTCCTGCAGCCGCACCCGGAATGGCGCCAGCGCTTGAAGCGCCTGCGTTTAAGGAGGCGGCGATGATCGACTTGTGGCCCCAATGGCTGCGCCCGCTCTGGCTGCTGGCGGTTCCCGTGCTCGGCTGGCTGCTGTACAAACTGTGGCACCGGCGCAAGCGTGCCGGGCGCTGGCAGATGATTCTGCCGCCCGCCTTCCATGGTGTACTGCTGGGTGGCGGCAGCGGCAGCACCAGCAAACTGCCGTGGGTGGCGCTGGGCCTCGCCTGGTTACTGGTGATCCTGGCGCTGCTCGGGCCCAGCTGGCAGCGGCTGGAAGAAAGCCGTCAGCGCCCGGCCGACCCCCTGGTGATCCTGCTTGAACTGACCCCGCAAATGCTCGCCGAGGACAGCCCGCCCAACCGCCTGGAACAGGCCCGGCGCAAGATCCTCGACCTGCTTGAACACCGCCGCGACAGCCAGACGGCGCTGGTGGTGTATGCCGGCTCCGCGCACACCCTGGTGCCGCTGTCCGACGACCTGGCCACCACCCGCAATTTGCTTGAGGCCATCGACCCGTCGATCATGCCAAAACCCGGCCAGCGTGCCGACCTGGCCGTGCAAAAAGGCCTGGCGCTGCTGGCCCAGAGCGGCCTCGGCCAAGGCCGCCTGCTGCTGGTAGGCTCGGCGCTCAGCGCCGCCGAGCGCCAGGGCATCACCCAGGCCCTCGGCCGCCAGGGCCCAAGCCTGCTGATGCTGGGCATCGGCAGCCGCGAAGGCGCCCCGGTGCGCCAGGCCAATGGCGAATACCTTAAAGACGACCAGGGCGGCATCCTCTTGCCTCGCCTGGACAGCGCCAGCCTGAAGGGTTTTATCAGCGGCACGGGCGGGCGCTACCGGCACGCCCGCATCGACGACCTCGACCTGCGTGGCCTGGGCCTGTTCGACAACCCGCGGAGCGGGCGCAATGACGGCCAGACCCTGCAACTGGACAGCTGGGCCGACCAAGGTTACTGGCTGCTGATTCCGTTGTTGCTGCTGGCCGCCTGCGCTGGCCGGCGCGGCTGGCTGTTCTGCCTGCCGCTGCTGCTGGCCTTGCCGCAGCCTAGCCAGGCTTTCGAGTTCAACGACCTGTGGCTGCGCCCCGACCAGCAAGGCCAGAAGCTGCTGGAGCAAAACCGCCCGGCCAGCGCTGCGCGTCACTTCCAGAACCCGCAATGGCGCGGCATGGCCCTGTACCAGGCCGGCGACTATGCCGGTGCCGCCGAGGCATTTTCCCAAGGCGACACTGCAGCAGCCCACTACAATCGAGGCAATGCCCTGGCCCACAGTGGCGAGCTGGACGCCGCCCTGGATGCCTACGAGCAAGCCCTGGAGCGCCAGCCCGACCTGCAGGCCGCGCTGGACAACCAGGCGCTGGTGCAGCAACTGCTGCAGCAACGTGAAGCCAAGGCCGAGGAACAACCGCCCGGCAGCGATGCCCAAGACACGCCCGGCAGCGAAACCGAAGGCAACAGCAGCTCGGCCAGCAGCCCGGCCCAAGGCACACCCGGCGACGACCAACAGGCCAGCCCCGAACAACCCGGCGAAAGCAGCAGCAACAGCCAGGCCGCCCCCGGCAACCAGGCCGGGGGTGACGACAGCGTCATCCAGCCGCCACAGCGCCCGGTGTCGACCAGCCTCGACGGCGAACAGCGCCAAGCCCTGGAGCAATGGCTGCGGGAAATTCCCGACAACCCGGCAGAGCTGCTGCGACGCAAATTCTGGTATGAACAGCAATTGCATCAGGAAAAATCACGATGAGTCGCTTCGGCGTCTTTCTCCTCACCCTGCTATGGGCCGTACTGGCCCACGCCGAGCCGCTGCTGCAGGCCAGCGTCGACCGCACCCGCCTGGAAGCGGGCGAAAGCCTGGAACTGACCCTGGAAAGCCAGGACGTCACCCAGTTCGGCAAGCCTGACCTGCGCGCCCTGGAAGGTGACTTCGAAGTGCGCGGCACGCGCCAGTTGAACAGCCTGCACACCCTGGACGGCGAAACCCGCGCCAGCACCCGCTGGATCATCACCCTGCTGCCACGGCGCAGCGGTAGCCTGCGCATTCCCGAGCTGCAGCTGGGCCAGTCGCACAGCCAGGCCATCGAATTGCAAGTGCTGCAGGCCGATGCCAGCCGCCAGGACAACGCTCAGGTCTTCATCGAAGCGACCCTCGACAGCCATGACGTCTATGTCCAGGCCCAAGCCGTGCTGACCCTGCGCATCTACCACTCGGTAGCGCTGTACGACGACAGCAGCCTCAGCCCACTGCAACTGGAGAACGCCAAGGTCGAGCCGCTGGGCGAGTCGCGCACGTATGAAAAGGAAATCAATGGTGTGCGTCATGGCGTGATCGAAACCCGCTATGCGGTATATGCCCAGCAAAGCGGCACCCTCGACATCCCGCCACTGACGTTCACCGCCACGGCAGCCGCCAGCAGCGACGAAGCAGCACAGGCCAATGGCACGGCCCACGCCGGCCACCAGGTGCAGGTCAGCTCGCTGCCCTTGCGCCTCACGGTACGGCCGATTCCGGCAGCCTGGCCGGCTGGCTTGCCGTGGTTGCCCGCCAGCAGCCTGACCCTGGAAGAGCACTGGAGCCCCGATCCGGGCAGCCAGCAGGTACAGATTGGCGACTCGCTGACGCGCAACATCACCTTGCGTGCCGAAGGCTTGTCCAGCACCCAACTGCCGCCGCTGCCGGCCACAGAAATCATCGGCCTGCGCCGCTACCCTGACCAGCCGCTGCTGCGCAACGAAATCAGCGAACGGGGCATGACCGCCAACCGCGAAGAGCGCGAGGCCCTGGTGCCCACCCACAGCGGCACGCTGGCCTTGCCGGCGCTGGAAGTGGCCTGGTGGAACACCCGCGAAGACCACCTGGAGCACAGCAGCCTGCCGGCGCGCACGCTGAACGTGCTGGACAACCCGGCACTGAGCGCCGACACCCCGGTGGGCGACAACAGCAGCGCCAGCACCCTGCTATGGCCCTGGCAGCTGTCCACACTGGTGTTCGCCCTGACCACCGTGCTGGGTCTTGCCCTGTGGTGGCGCGCCCGTTCGCGGCCAGCGGTACTGCGCACCGCGCAGAACGGGCCAAGCCCACGTACCTTGCTGGACGACCTCAAGCGCGCGTGCCAAGCCAACGACCCCCAGGCTACGCGCCAGGCGCTGGATGCCTGGGCCCGGCAGCAACCGGAAACCCTGGCCGAGATGGCGGCGCGCTTCGTGCCGTTGTCGGATGCGCTGGATGGTTTGAACGGTGCGTTGTACAGCGAGAGTGGCCAGTATTGGCAGGGGGAGGATTTGTGGCGGGCGATTGGTACCATTCCTCCGGCTGAGCAGGTGCTGCTGCCGGCGGGTGAGAATGGCAGCTTGCCACCGCTCTATCCCAAGTAGGCCAGCAGGAGGTCAGCAGGTGTTCGCCATAAGGTTTTCAGTGCCTGTGACGAACACATGCCCCCCAATCCCTCGCCCTGCACCCCGAACCCTGCTTGGGTTACCATACCGCCCTTTCTCCGCTTGCCCGACTCGACACCAACAGGTCATCCATGCGTCTGTTTCATACCTCCGACTGGCACCTGGGCCAAAGCCTGCACGGCCAGGAACGCGACTTCGAACACGCCTGCTTCCTCGACTGGCTGCTCGGCCAGCTGCGCCTGCGCCAGCCGGATGCGCTGCTGATTGCGGGCGACATCTTCGACACCGTCAACCCACCCGTCAAAGCCCAGGAACGCCTCTACGACTTCATCGTCCAGGCCCATGAGCAACAGCCCAAGCTGGACATTGTGATGATCGCCGGCAACCACGACTCCGGTTCCCGCATCGAGCTGCCCGCCGCACTCATGCGCCGCCTGCGCACCCATGCGTTGGGCCGTGTGCACTGGCTGGACGAGGGTCAGCTGGATGCCGAGCGCCTGTTGATTCCGTTGACCAACGGCCGGGGCAAGGTCGCTGCCTGGTGCCTGGCCCTGCCCTTCCTGCGGCCGGCCGAAGTCACCGGCCCGCAGCTGGGTGACGATTACCTGCAAGGCATCACCCAGGTGCACCAGCAACTGATCGCCGCCGCCCTGAAGAAACGCAAGAAAGACCAGGCGCTGATCGCCATCAGCCACGCGCACATGGCCGGTGGCGCGGTGTCGGAGGACTCCGAACGCAGCCTGATCATCGGCAACGCCGAGGCGCTGCCGGCCAAGCTGTTCGACAAGGCTATCAGCTACGTCGCCCTGGGCCATCTGCACAAACCGCAGAAGGTCAACCGCGAAGAACGCATCCGCTACAGCGGCTCGCCAATCCCGCTGTCGTTCGCCGAAATCAACTACCCGCACCAGGTCCTGGAAGTGGAGCTGGACGGCAACGGCCTGGTCAGCGTCGAGCCACGCCCCGTACCACGCGCCGTGGCCCTGCAACGGGTGGGCCCGGCACCGCTGGGCGAGCTGTTGCAGCAACTGGCCGACCTGCCCGTGGTCGACCTGCTTGAAGACCCCAACCGCCAGCCCTGGCTGGAGGTGCGGGTGATGCTCGACGAGCCGCAACCCGACCTGCGCCAGCAGATCGAAACCGCGCTTGAAGGCAAGGCGGTACGGCTGATCCGCATCAGCGCCGAGTACGCCGGCCGCAACAACGCCGAGGACGATGACTTGGCCTTTGTCGAACTGGCCCAGATGACCCCGCAAGACCTGTTCAGCCGCGCCTGGGAGCAAGCCTACGGCAACCCCGCCGACGAGCAGGCGCTGGCCGACTTCGCCCTGCTGTTGCAGGACGTGCAGCAGGAAGAGGAACAGCCATGAAGATTCTCGCCATCCGCCTGAAGAACCTGGCATCGCTGGCCGGCCCGATCGACATCGATTTCACCGCAGAACCGTTGGCCAGCGCTGGCCTGTTCGCCATCACCGGGCCTACCGGTGCGGGCAAGAGCACCTTGCTTGACGCCCTGTGCCTGGCGCTGTTCGGCACCGTGCCGCGCCTCAATGCCATTGGCCGTGAGGCCAAGGTGCCGGACGCCGACGGCGACATCCCCACCTCCGACCCGCGCAACCTGCTGCGCCGTGGCACCGGCAGCGGGTTTGCCGAGGTCGATTTCGTCGGCATCGACGGCCGCCGCTACCGCGCCCGCTGGGAAGCCAACCGCGCCCGCGACAAGGCCAACGGCAAACTGCAGCACAGCCGTCAAAGCTTCTACGACCTCGACAGCGAGCAAGTGCTCGGCAGTGGCAAGAACGAATACAAGCAACTGGTCGAAGCCCGTCTGGGCCTGAACTTCGAACAGTTCACCCGTGCGGTGATGCTGGCCCAGAGCGAGTTCGGCGCGTTCCTCAAGGCCGACGACAAAGACCGTAGCGAGTTGCTGGAAAAGCTCACCAACACCGCGATCTACACCCGCCTGGGCCAGCGTGCCTTCAGCAAGGCGCGCGAAGCCGGCGAGGCGCACAACGCCCTGAAAGAACGCGCCAGCCATCTACTGCCGATGGCTGCCGAGGCCCGTACCGAGCTCGACCAGCGCCTGGAGCAGGCACAACAGCAGTTCAAGGCCGACCAGGCCGGCGAGCGCCAACTGGAGCAGCAACGCAACTGGCTGAATGAACAACGCCAGCTACAGGCCCAACACACCGAAGCCAGCACCACGCTGCAGGCTGCCGAACTGGACTGGCAACAGCTGGCCGAACCACGCCTGGACCTGGCACGTCTGGAGCGCCTGGCCCCACAGCGTCACCAGTTCCACCGCCGACAGGCCCTGAGCGCACAGCTGGCGCCAGTGGCCGCGAAAATGGCCGAACAGCAACAGCAGCAAGCCGAACTGCAGGTGCGCACCCGCGAACTCGAACAGGCGCTGGACACTGCGCGCCAAGCGCTTGCCGACCGCCAGGCCCAGCACAGCGAGAACGCGCCGCGCCTGCGCCAGGCTTTTGCCGCGCAGGACAGTCTGGCACGCCTGGACCAGGAGCTGGCCGCCCAGCGCAGCATCAGCCAACAGGCCCAACAACAGGTCGCTGACGGCCAGCAGCAACTGCAGCAGCTGGAAGACAACCAGCAGCGCAGCGTGCAGCAACTGGCGCAGATCGACACCGCGCTTGCCGACAGCCAGCACCTGGCGGGCCTGGCCAATGCCTGGCACGCCTACCTGCCGCAACTGAAACAGGTGATGCTGATCGGTGGCCGCCTGACCAAGGGCCGAGAAGAGCTACCCGGCTTGCAGGCCCAGGCCAGCCAGGGCAATGCGCACCTGCAGGCCGAGCGCGACGCCTACGACCTGTTGTTCCGTGAAGCCAAGGCCGAACCCCAGGCCCTGGCCGAACAGATCGACCTGCTCGGCGGCATGCTGCAGGACAACCGCAAACAGCAGCGCGCCGTAGAAGAAATGTCACGCCTGCACGGCCGTGAACAGGAGCTGCGCCAGCAGCTGGATGCCCTGCGCGAACGGCAGCAGCAGGCCATGCTGCAACGCCAGCAACTGATTACCGAAGGCACCGCCGCCAAGGCCGAGCTGGAGGCCGCCGAGCAGGCGTTGATCCTCACCCGTCAACTGCTGGAACGGCAACGCCTGGCACGCAACACCAGCGTCGAAGAGCTGCGTGACCAACTGCGTGACGGCGAACCCTGCCCGGTCTGTGGCAGCGCCGAACACCCCTTCCATCAGCCAGAAGCGCTGCTGCAGAGCCTGGGTCGCCATGACCAGGCCGAAGAGCACGCCGCGCAGAAGCAGGTCGAAACGCTCAACAACAAGCTGGTGGAGCTGCGTACCCAGCTGGGTGTGGTCAATGCCCAGCTCAAGGACTTCCAGCAACAGCAGCAGCAACTGGGCGAACAGTTGCAACCGCTGGTGGCTCAGGTACAGGCACACAGCCTGTGGCCAGCCCTCGCCCCGCAGGACGACAAGGCCCGTAGCGCCTGGCTCGACAGCCAGCTGCGTCGCCTGGATGAAGAAATCAGCCAGGACGAGAAACGCCAGAGCGCCCTGCTGGCCCTGCAAAAAGACGCCGCCCGCCTGAACCAGCAATTGCAGGCGGCCCACGACGCCCAGCAACAGGCCCAACGCCATCTGGAGCAACAGCACCAGGCCCTGGCCAACGACGAACAGCTGTTGCAGCAAGGCCTGAACGACCTGGCCGGCGTACTGCCAGAGGAAGCGCTCAAGGCCCTCAACGACGACCCGGCCAATGCCTTCCTCGCCCTCGACCAGCAGATTGCCCAGCGCCTGCAGCAACTGGAACAGCGCAAGGACGAACAGGAAGAACAGCAAGCCCGGCAAGCCCAGCTGGACAAACTGCGCGATCAGCAACAGGCGCGCGTGCAAGGCCTGCAGCAGTTGCAACACACGCTCGCGGCCCTCGACGAACAGCGCCAGCAGGCCCAGGCGTCGCTCGGCGAGCTGCTAGGCGAACATGCCAGTGCCGAAGCCTGGCAGCAGCATATGGAAGCCACGCTGGAACAAGCCCGCGCCCTCGATGCCGACACCGCCCAGCGCCTGCAAGATCTGCGCACCCAAGGCGTGCAACTGGCCAGCGAGCTCAAGGCCAATACCCAGCAACAACAGGCACTGGATGCCGAATGCCAACAGTTGCAGGCCCAGATCGCCCAGTGGCGCAGCGAGCATCCGGAACTGGACGATGCCGGCCTCGATCGCCTGCTGGCCATGGATGACGCGCAAGTCAATGAATTGCGCCAGCGTTTGCAAGGCGCGGAAAAAGCCATCGAGCAGGGCCGCGTGCTGCTGCAGGAACGTGAGCAGCGCCTGCAACAACACGCCGCACAAATGACCGTGGACACCTCGGCCGAAGCCTTGGAACACGCCCTGACCGAGCTGCGCGGGCGGCTGGTCAACCATGAGCAGCAGTGCGCCGAATTGCGTGCACAACAGGCCGACGATCAGCGCCGCCAGCAGGCCCACCAGGCGCTGGCGGCAGAAATCGAACAGGCCCACCAGCAGTGGCAACGCTGGGCCCGCCTCAATGCCCTGATCGGTTCGGCCTCCGGTGATGTGTTCCGCAAGATCGCCCAAGGCTACAACCTTGATCTGCTGCTGCACCACGCCAACGCCCAGCTACGTCAGCTGGCCCGTCGCTACCGCCTCAAGCGCGGCGGCAGCGCCCTTGGCCTGCTGGTGCTGGACACCGAGATGGGCGACGAACTGCGTTCGGTGCACTCGTTGTCGGGCGGGGAAACCTTCCTGGTGTCGCTGGCCCTGGCGCTGGGCCTGGCGTCGATGGCGTCCAGCACCTTGCGTATCGAGTCGCTGTTCATCGACGAAGGCTTCGGCAGCCTCGACCCCGAGTCGCTGCAACTGGCAATGGACGCCCTCGACGGCTTGCAAGCCCAGGGCCGCAAAGTGGCGGTGATTTCCCACGTACAGGAAATGCACGAGCGCATCCCGGTCCAGATCCAGGTGCGGCGCCAGGGTAATGGCCTCAGTGACGTGGAGGTGTGCGGGTGATCCTCTACTCGTTCCGCCGCTGCCCGTGGGCCATGCGTGCGCGCCTGGCCCTGCGCTATGCCGGCTGCGAGGTGGAAATCTGCGAGGTGGCGATGAAGAACAAGCCGGCAGAGCTGCTGGCCTTGTCGCCCAAGGGCACGGTACCGGTGCTGGATACCGGTGCCGAGGTACTGGAAGAGAGCCTGGACATCATGCGCTGGGCGCTGACGCAAAACGACCCGCAGGATTGGCGGCTACAGGCCAACCCTGCGGCTGCGCAGCAGGCTGAAACACTGATTGCACGCAATGACACCACGTTCAAGGCGCACGTGAACCTGTACAAGTATGCCGAACGTTACCCGGAGCATTCCCGCGAGCATTACCGCCAGCAGGCCGAGGCCTGGCTGGCGGAGCTCGAAGGCTTGCTGGTGGGGCGGGCTTACCTGCTGGCCGACCACCCGAGCATGGCCGATGCCGCGTTGCTGCCCCTGATGCGCCAGTTTGCCGGGGTCGAACCGCAGTGGTTCGCCGAGGCGGCTTATCCGCGTGTGCGGAGCTGGCTGGAGGGGTGGCTGGCTTCGGAGCTGTTCAGGTCAGTGATGGCCAAATAAGTTCACGCGATACCTTGTAGGAGCGGCCTTGTGTCACGACAGGGGCCGCTCCTACAGGACACCGCACAAGGCTCAATGGTGGTGCTTGCCACTCAGGGCCGCATGGAAATTGGCGCTCTGGCGCAGGTACTGCTCGGTGTAGCTGTGGGTGGCAGAAGCCTTGCTGCTGTCGGCATGAGCATGCGCTGGCAGGACGACCGATGCGGAAATGGCGGATGCGGCAATAACCGGGAAGAGATTGAAGTTCATCTGGGCTGACCTCGACGGCGGTGGTTTGACGGTGGCCCTTTTGGGCCTTGGGTCAAACTTACGCCGCCGAGGCCGCACGCAAAAATTCATTGCGGCAGTACCGATTATCACGCTGATCGATATCACTCGATGAACTTGAGGTCCGAGGGTGCATCCTGCTTCAGCGTCTGCACCGTCTCCAGCAGCTTGCCACTGCGCGGATCGCGACGTATCACCACGATCTGGTTGCTCTTCTGGTTGGCCACCAGCAGGAAGTTGTCACTCGGGTCCAGGGCAAACTCCCGAGGGTGATCACCTTCTGCCGGGCGACGCTGCAGGAACGTCAACTGGCCGTCCTGCTTGCCCACGCTGAACGCCACAATTTCATTGGCTGTGCCACGGTTGCTCACGTACAGGAAGCGCCCGTCCGCCGACAGGTGCAAGCCACCTGCTGCCTTCGCTGCGGCCTCCTGGCGCTCGGTCAGGGGTAAGCGCTGGCGTTCAACCAGGTTGCCGTCCTGCACATCGAACATCACCACCTCGGCGTTCATTTCCAGGGTGAGGTAGGCGTGCCGGCCCTTGGCGTCGAACAGCAAGTGACGCGGACCGCTGCCCGGCGGCAAGGCCACGGACGCAGGTATCGCCGCTGTCAGCGGGTGGTCCGCACTGGCACCGTCGTAGCGGTAGATGAACACCTTGTCGGCACCCAGGTCGCTGGCATACAGGTGCTGGCCATCCGGCGACAGCACCAGCGAATGCACGTGGGCACCGGCCTGGCGTTCAGGGTTGACCCCGCTCGCCTTATGCCGGGCCTGTTGCACCACGGGCTTGAGCGTGCCGTCCTTGGCCACCGGGATCACCACCAGGCTGCCACCGGGGGCGGGGTTGACCGCGTAGTTGGCCACAAACAGGTAGCGCTGGTCACGGCTGAGGCTGGCGTGGGTGGGCTCGTCGCCCTGGGTGACCACTTGGTTGAGCGGCTTGATTTCGCCGTTGCTGCTGATGCTGAAACTGCTGGCATGGCCCTGCGGGGTCTCATTCACCGCGAACAGCTGACGCTGGTCGGCCGACAGCACCAGCCACGAAGGGCTGACGCTTTTCACCACCTGCAGGGGCGTGGGGCCGATTTGGCCGGCCTTGTCGTCGAAATGGTAGCGGTAGATACCCTGGCTGGCGCCATCGGTGTAGCTGCCCACCAGCAAGGTGGCGGCGTGGGCAGAGATTGTCAGGCTCATCAGGCTAGCGGTCAGCAGGCTCGTCCAGGTCCGGTTCATCTTGGTCATCATCCGGGGCACGAAAGGCACTCATACAGACTAGCCGATGCTCGCCGTTGGCATCGTTGAGTTGCCATTCATCGCCGGAGGCGATAGCGGCGGCGACTTGTTCGGGGGTGAAGGACCAGCGGCGAAGCTGGCGGCCGTCCATGCATTCGACGGTGAGACCGGATGCGTCGGCGGTGAAATCGAAGGCATGCAGGCCGTCAATCAGGAGCATGTCGCAGGACTGCAGGGCGGTAGCGAGGGGGGACATGGGGGTACCTGTGGAAGATGTGGCGGCATTATAACCCTGGTGCTGCTTTGCAGCCCAATCGCGACACAAGGCTGCCTCCACACGGGCACGCGAACCTAGTGGAGGAGCGGCCTTGTGTCGCGATTGGGCCGCAATGCGGCCCCCTTGCGATTCAATGGGCGAAAATCGAGCCCCCCTCCTTGCCCACCATCTTCTCCGGCTTGATCAGGAACCGTGCCAGCGCCGGCAGCAGCCACAGCGCGCCAAACATGTTCCACAGCAGCATGAAGGTCAGCATCAGCCCCATATCAGCCTGGAACTTGATTGCCGAGAAGATCCAGGTGCACACGCCGATGGCCAGGCACAAGCCAGTGAACAACACGGCTTTACCCGTCGAGCGCAGGGTCTGGTAATAGGCCTCCTGCAACGGCAGCCCCGCACGCAGGAAGCTTTCCAGGCGGCTGTAGATATAGATGCCATAGTCCACGCCAATGCCCACCCCCAACGCCACCACCGGCAAGGTCGCCACCTTCACCCCGATGCCCATGTAGGCCATCAGCGCATTGCCCAGCACCGAGGTCAGCACCAGGGGCAGCACGATGCACAGCGTGGCGGCGAACGAGCGGAAGGTGATCAGGCACATCACTGCCACGCAGATGTACACCAGGATCAGGATGGTCAGCTCGGCCGACTTGATCACTTCGTTGGTCGCTGCCTCGATACCGGCGTTGCCCGCCGCCAGCAGGAACTGCAGGCCTTCCTTGTCATGGCTGTCGGCAAACGCCTTGGCCACGGCGGTGACGCGCTCCAGCGTTTCAGCCTTGTGGTCATTGAGGAACACCAGCACGGGTGCCAATGAGCAGTCGCCGTTGTAAAGGCCGTCAGCCCGGGCGATGGAGTTGTTGAGGATGTCCGGGTTACGCGACAGGGTTTCCCATTTCAGGCTGCCCTCGTTCATGCCCTTGATCACCTGCTTGGAAACGGTGACCAGGGAAATCGCCGACTGCACGCCAGGGGTGTTTTCCATGGTCCACATCAGCTCGTCGATCGGCGCCATGGTCGAGTGGACCGAGCACTTCTCCGACGGCGTCTTGACCATGATCACCAGTACATCGGAACTGGTCGAGTAGTTGCTGATGATGAAGTTGTTGTCCTGGTTGTAGCGCGAGTCGGGGCGCAGCTCCGGTGCGCCCTGGTCGAGGTCGCCGATCTTCAGGTTCTGGCTGTACCACAAGCCCCCGGCGAAGGCGAGCAGCGCCAGCACCACCGACACCGGCGCCACCTTGGCACTGGCGAAGTTCGACAACAGGCGCCAGAACGGGTGCTCGCGGGTCGCGTCTTTCTTGCTGCGTTCGATGGCCTTCTTGCTGATGCCCACGTAGGAGATGGCCACCGGCAACAGGATCAGGTTGGTGAACACGATCACCGCCACGCCAATGGAAGCGCCAATGGCCAGTTCGCGAATCACCCCGATGTCGATGATCAGCAGGGTAATGAAGCCCACCGCGTCGGCAAGGATGGCGATCATTCCCGGCAGGAACAACTGACGGAAAGTGCGCCGGGCAGCGGTAAGGGCGTTGTCGGCGTCACTCGACTGCAGGGCGATGCCGTTGATCTTCTGCACCCCGTGGGAAATGCCGATGGCGAAGATCAGGAACGGCACCAGCATCGAGTACGGGTCCAGGCCAAAGCCCACCGCATGCATCAGCCCCAGCTGCCAGACCACCGCCACCAGCGTGGTGATGAGCACGGCGACAGTGCTGCGGATGCACCAGGTAAACCAGTACAACAGCACCCAGGTGATCACCAGGGCGACGCCGAAGAACATCGCCACCATCACCAGGCCATCGATCAGGTCACCGACCTTCTTGGCAAAGCCGACGATGTGGATTTTTACATTGGGGTTCTGCGCCTGGAACTTGTCACGGATCTTCTCTTCCAGCAGGTGAGAGAACTGCTGGTAGTCCAGCTTCACCTGTTTGCCCGGGTCCTGCGGGTCGGGGTAGCTCTCCAGCAGCGGCACGTCGACGATGCTGGACTTGAAGTTGTTGCCTACCAGGCGCCCCACCTGGCCTGACTTGAGCACGTTGTCGCGCAGGGTATCGAGGCTGTCCTGCGACCCGTTGTAGGTGTTAGGGATGACCTCACCACCGGAAAACCCCTCTTCGGTGACCTCGCTCCAGCGCACGCTGGGGCTCCACAGTGACTTCAGCCCGGCCCGATCGACACCCGGGATGTAGAACACTTCGTCATGGATCTGACGCAGGGTCTCCATGTAGTCCTTGTCGAAGATGTCACCGTTCACCGCCTCCACCGAGATGCGCACGGTGTTGCCGAGGTTGGCCAGGTCGTTGCGGTGCTCCATCATCTGCTCGATGAACGGATGCTGCAGTGGGATCATCTTCTCGAAGCTGGTGGAGGGGCGAATCTGCGTGGCCTGCCAGAACAGGAAAATGCTGACCAGCACGCACAGGGCGATGACCACTGGGCGGTTGTTGAAGATCAGACGTTCGAGCAGCGTGGCCTTGTCCTGGTGATGCGGGTGCATGGCAATGCTCTCCCTGCTGGTCATGGGCGCACCTCCCGGGCCGCCTGATCAGCCCCTTCGGCGCTGGCCAGGTGTACACCCCCCTGCCCCACCAGCAGCAGGCCGCCGTTGGCCAGGCCACTGACGCCGGCCAGGGCCAGGCGGTCGGCACGGTTGTACACGCTGAAGGTCTGGCCGTCGTCCGTGCTGCGCAGCACGCTGCCACCATTGCCGACCAGCACCAGGCTGCCATCATCGACAAGCGTAGCGCCTGCCAGGCCGAACTCCAGGGTACCGCGCGCGGCCTTGAGTTCGATCGGCTGCCAGCTGTCACCGAAGTCGCTGGAGCGGAACAGGTTGCCGCGAAGGCCGTAGGCCAGCAGGGTCTGCGGCCTGGCGGTGCCGATCACACCGAACAACGAGCCCTCGTAGGGGCCCTGGACCTTGGCCCAGGTCTGGCCGTTGTCGGTGGAGCGGAACATGCCGCCCTGCTCACCCACGATGAACAGGCCGGCATCGCGCACGTGGGCGATACCGTTCAGGTGCAGCTGGTCCGGGTTGTCCAGCCGCTCGGCCACATCCTGCCAGTGCTGCCCACCATCGGTGGTTTCCAGCAAGGCACCATAGGCCCCCACGGCAAAGCCGTGCTGGGCGTCAAGGAAGGTGACATCGAGCAAGGGCGCTTCACGGGCGAGGTCTTCGAACTGCTTGCTCCAGGTGGCGCCGCCGTCGCTGCTGGCGAGGATCTGCGCGTCATGGCCGACGGCCCAGCCACGCTTGTCGTCGAGGAAAAACACAGCAGTGAGCAATTGCCGGGTGGGTACCCGGGCCTGGGTCCAGGTACTGCCTTGGTCGTCGGAGAACAGAATGTGGCCGCGATCACCCACCACCACCAGGCGCTTGCCGGCATGGGTGGCGTCGATCAACAGGCTTTGGCTGGCCTTGGCCGATTCGGTGGAGTATTCGTCGGCGGCCGCGGCCTGGGCGCTGTCTGCCCACACCCCCAATGCCAATGCCAGCATCGCGCTGGCTGCCCATGGCCAGGCACCACGCCTGGCTGGCGTACGCAACTGTTCCCTCATGACTGCCCCCTTGTTGTGTTCTTTTTGGTGGGTCAATGCATTGCAGGCTTTGCAAAAAGCCTGATCTAGAGGCCTGCAATAGCTTGAGGGGATCGTAGCGGGGATGTTTGCGGGAAGACAACGGGCGGGGTGTTATGTTTTGTTGTCGGCCGGGGAAAGCCGGGGCCGCTGGGCGGCCCTTCGCGGGTAAACCCGCTCCTACAAGGTTACGCCCCCCTGTAGGAGCGGGTTCACCCGCGAAGGGCTGCAAAGCAGCCCCAATTCACAACAATTACGCCAGACTCTTGCTCACAACCTCATACACATCACTGGACAACTCACCCGAAGCCAGAATCCGCTCCAGCTCACCCTTCATCAGCGCCTGACGCGCATCGTCATACTTGCGCCAGCGTGTCAGCGGAGCCAGTTGCCGCGATGCAATCTGCGGATTCAGCGCATTCAGCTCGATCACCAGGTCCGCCAGGAAGCGATACCCGGAGCCATCGGCAGCATGGAAGTTGACCAGGTTCTGCCCGGCAAAGGCACCGATCAGCGCACGCACCTTGTTCGGGTTCTTCAGGGTGAAAGCCGGGTGCTGCATCAATGCCTTGACCCGCGCCAGCCCACCCGGCAGCGTGCTGGCCGCCTGCACGCTGAACCATTGGTCCATGACCAACGGGTTGTCCTTGAAGTGCTCGGCAAACGCCGCCAGCGCTTTGGCGCGCTCGGCCTCGAACGGCGAGTTGACCAGTACCGCCAGCGCGGTAAGGCGCTCGGTCATGTTGTCGCAGTGCTCGAACTGCTCCAGGGTCGCCTCCAGCACCTGTTGCTTACCACTCTGCATCAGGTACGACAGGGCAATGTTCTGCAGGCTGCGGCGGGCAAAGTGCTTGGCCTCGGCCACATAGGCAGTACTGCGCGACACTGCACGGTTGGCCTGGTAACGCGCCCACAGGGCGTCGAACAAGTGTTCGGCGATCTGCTGGCGTGCGAACTCGCGGGCGGCGTGGATGGCGTCGACGTCGGCCACCTGGCTGATCTCGGTAAGGTACGCCTCACCTGGCAGCGAGAGCATTTCGGCCACCATGGCAGGGTCCAGCGATTCGTTGCCCAGCACAGTGCCCAGGGCGGTGATCAGGCGCTGGTCGAGCTTCAGGGCTTCACCGCGCTGATGCTGGCCGATCAGTTCCTGCAGTACCTGCACCGACAGCTGCTGGCCCGCTTCCCAGCGGTTGAAGCCGTCGCTGTCGTGCTGCATCAGGAACATCAGCTGGTCGCGGTCATACGGGAAGCTCAGCTTCACCGGGGCGCTGAAGCCACGCAGCAGCGACGGCAGCGGCTTGGCCTGAATGCCCTGGAAGGTGAAGGTTTGCTCGGCCTCGGTCACCGACAACACGCGGCTGGTCCCTTGAGCGGCGTCTTCGCCCGCCAACTGCAGCGGCAGGTCATTGCCGGCGGCATCCAGCAGGCCGAGTTCCACCGGGATCACGAACGGCAGTTTCTCGGCCTTGTCCGGGGTCTGCGGGCAGCTCTGGCGGAACGTCAGGCTGTAGGTCTGCGCGGCGGCGTCATACGCCTCGCTGACCTCCAGACGCGGGGTACCCGCCTGGCTGTACCAGCGCTTGAACTGGGTAAAGTCGACGCCGTTGGCGTCTTCCATGGCCTTGATGAAGTCGTCGGTGGTTACCGCCTGGCCATCGTGACGTTCAAAGTACAGGTCACTGCCTTTACGGAAGCCTTCGGTACCCAGCAGGGTACGGACCATGCGCACCACTTCGGCGCCCTTCTCGTAGACGGTCAGGGTGTAGAAGTTGGAGATTTCGATGAAGCTGTCCGGGCGCACCGGGTGGGCCATGGGGCCGGCGTCTTCGGCGAACTGGTGGGTGCGCAGGTAGGCGACGTCTTCGATGCGCTTGACCGTGCGCGAGTTCATGTCGGCACTGAACTCGGCATCGCGGAACACCGTGAAGCCTTCCTTCAGCGACAGCTGGAACCAGTCACGGCAGGTGACACGGTTGCCCGACCAGTTGTGGAAGTACTCGTGAGCGACCACCCCTTCGACGCGCTGGTGCGCAGCATCGGTGGCGGTTTCGGCGCGGGCCAGCACACAGCTGGAGTTGAAGATGTTCAGGCCCTTGTTTTCCATGGCGCCCATGTTGAAGTCATTGACCGCAACAATCATGAAGATGTCCAGGTCGTACTCGCGGCCATAGACTTCTTCGTCCCAGCGCATGGACTTTTTCAGGCTGACCATGGCGTGGTCACACTTGTCGATGTTCTCGGGCTCGACGTAGATGCGCAGGGTCACCTCACGGCCGGACTGGCGGGTGAAGCTGTCTTCAACGCACCACAGGTCACCGGCCACCAGGGCGAACAGGTAGGCCGGCTTCATGAACGGGTCTTCCCAGGTCGCCCAGTGGCGGCCGTCTTCGGCCGGCCCGCTGCCGATCGGGTTGCCGTTCGACAGCAAGACCGGGTAGCGATGCTGCTCGGCGATGACCGTGGTGGTGAAGGTGCTCATCACGTCCGGGCGGTCGAGGTAGTAGGTGATCTTGCGGAAGCCCTCGGCCTCGCACTGGGTGCAGAACATCTTGCCCGACTTGTACAGGCCTTCCAGGGCGGTGTTGCTTTCCGGGTGGATCTTCACGCTGGTGTCGAGGGTGAAACGCTCGGCCTTGGGCTGAATGGTCAGGCTGTCGGCGTCGAGCCGGTAGTCGCCTGGCTGCAATTCCTGGTCATCCAGGGAGGCGCGCAGCAGTTCCAGCTGCTGGCCATCGAGTTCCAGTGGCGGCAGGCCGGCACCGCGTGCCGGGTTGCGGCGCATGACCAGTTGCGCGTGAACCAGCGTGTGGTCCTCGAACAGCTCGAAGGTCAGGTGCGTCTCGTCGATCAGGTACTCCGGCGCCTGGTAATCCTTGAGGTAGATCACTTGCGGTTGTTCGGTACGCATGTGCAGGTCCTTTTTACTGGAGCACGGCCAACTGGTAGGCCGTGTACTTGCGAATATTGATCACACCGGTGTCGAAGATCAGGTACTGGCCCTTGATGCCCAGCAGCGTGCCCTCGGCCACCGGGTCCTTGTCGAGGTTGAAGCTGACAATCTTCTTCGGGTACGCCTCGACCGGGTAGTTCATCTGCACCACTTCGGCGTCCGGCAGCGGCTGGATCGCCTGCAGGCCAAAGCGCCCCTGCAGTTCGCGCAGGCCGTCGGCGCAGGCTTCGAAGACCTGCTCCCGGATGGCCGGCAGGTCGAGCACCTCGGCATCGCCCTTGAGCAGCGTGCGCCAGTTGGTACGGTCCGGCACCTGGCTGCGCAGCACGTCTTCAACCAGGCCCGATTGCTGCCGGGTGGCCACGCGCATGATCGGCAACGCCTGGCTGGCGCCCTGGTCGAGCCAGCGGGTGGGCAGCTGGGTGGCACGGGTGATGCCGACCTTGATCCCCGACGAATTGGCCAGGTAGACGACGTGGTCGGTCATGCAGAACTGTTCGCCCCACGACGGCTCCCGGCAGGTGCCGGCGTCGTAGTGGCATTTTTCCGGGGCCATGATGCACACATCGCACTGGGCCAGCTTGGTCATGCACGGGTAGCAGTAACCCTGGCTGAAGCTGGTCTTGGTGCGCTTGCCGCAATGGCTGCAATGAATGGCGCCCAGGTATTCCAGGCGCAGGCGCTGGCCGATCATGGGGTTGACCGGCACCTGCGTGTCATCCAGGCGGAAGCTGTACTGCACCACCGGTGCCTGCAGGCTTACCGCCATCTTGCTCAACGAGCCACGTGCGAGTTCGATCAATGTACCGAGTCCGACTTGAACAGAATGTTGGCGATGGGCGCGGACTTCGACGCGCATTCCTGAGGGCCCATGTAGCCGGTGCGCTGGTCTTCAGGCAGGTTCTTCATCTCCCAGGCGATGACCGCCTGCAGCGACAGCTCTTTCTGCTCGGCGGTGAGCTTGCGGCCATCGGACCATTTGCCGATTTCCACGGCCAGTTTCAGGCTCTGGTAGATTTCCGGGGTAATGTTTTCAATCATTTGCGCGAAAGTGGACATAGTGTCTCCTGATTCAAGCCGACAGTTTACGCCGGGCCAGCGCCCCACCCAAGAGCCCGGTCAGGCATCCGATGAGCAGCCCGCCGACGTGGGCGGCATTGGCGATCTGGCCAAGGCCGAGCGTGCCGACCACGCCGGTCAGGCATACCACCAGCCAGATCAGCATCATCACCAGCACGCCCTTGGGCAGGTTGAAGTAACGGTCAGGCGCCAGCCACTGGTACAGCCAGATATGCCCGAGCAGGCCGTACAGCACGCCGGACAGACCGCCAAACAAGCTCGGCCCACTGGTGTAGTGCTGGGCCAGGTTGGACACCAGGCTGAACAGCAGGGTCAGGCCCAGCAACGCCCACGGGCCCTGGCGCAGTTCGATGCGTTTGCCCAGCTCCCAGTACCACAGGCTGTTCATGGCCAGGTGCAGCACGCCGAAATGCAGCAGCATGGGCGATACCAGGCGCCACCACTGGCCGTCATCCAGGGTTTGCGCCAGCGAGGTGAAGTACAGGTAGTCGCCCTGGACACGGAAGTCGAGGAAGGTGAACCAGCTGATGGTGGTGAAGTTGTCACCAAGCCCCGTAAGGCCGGCGACGATGAAGCACAGCAGCAGGATGAGGGTGGTGATTTTGCAGGCCTTGGCCTGGGCTGCCAGAGAAGGCTGTGTGGGGGCATTCGCGGGTGAACCCGCCCCTACAGGGTCGGCGCTGGCCGGCAGGTCGGCGTTGCCGTCGGGGTAGCGCTGGTAAAGCTGCAGCACATCTTCGGCCAGGGTGTCGGGTGCCCAGAGAACCTGGGCATCACCCTCCTCGCTGACCCGGTGCGGCACCTGCAGGCGTTGCAACAGGTGGACGAAGCCGCTGAGGTCGACCGACAGCGGCAGGCGCATCACTTCGATAATGTTCATTGGTTGGCCTGTGGGCGGTCGACGTCGACCCAGACGAACTTGTGTGGGTCGATACGGGTTTCATCATCCAGCCGGTAGGCGACCAGCTTGCCGTAGAGCACGGCGCTGTAGTCCAGGCAGGCCAGGTTGGCGCGGATCGGTGCCGGGCGGCCGCTGCGCCAGTAATGCCCGACGAACAGCATCGGCTGGTCTTCGTCATAGCGCAGCAAGGCGTTCTTCTGGCTGTGGCTGAGCGGGGTGCTGGCCACTTCCTCGGGCAGGGCATCGGGCTGGAACACGATGTCACCGTAGGTTTTCGGGTCTTCTTCCCAGAACTTGGTGCGGAAGAACGCGCGGGTCAGGCCGTCGCCGCCGGTCAGCGTCAGCCCGTCCGGCAGGCGCATGTCGGTACCGCGCAACAGGCGGTTGCACACCGTGTCGGCAAAACTGCCACTGACCGCCGAGGCCTGGATGAAGTGCTCATCGATGCGTCCGTCGGGGTATTGCCGGCGCAGCGGCTCGATCAGCCGCGGGTCCCAGCAGGCGTGCACCAGACGGAAGCGCCCTGCATCGATGAACAGCGGCAGCTGGTAGAACCAGTTGACGAAATCGTGCCAATCGCCGGGGTGTTGGGCAAACTGGGTCAGGGTTTCGTCGATCAGCCGGGCATGCCGCGGCGTGTGTTCGCGGACATAGGCCTTGCCGCTGCCAGGCAGCGCCGGGGTGACCCAGCCCAGGGCATTGTATTCGTGGTTGCCCATGATGCAGAACGCCTGGCCGGCTTCGACCATGTCGTGGACGATGTGCAGCGCCTCACGAATGCGTGGCCCGCGGTCGACGATGTCGCCAAGGAACAGCGCCTGACGTCGCGGGTGGCGCCACACGCCAGCCACGCGCTTGTATCCGAGGGCGTCGAGCAGGCGTTCAAGGGTCAGTGCACAGCCGTGCACGTCGCCGATGATGTCAAAACTTCGCGCCGGATCGAGCATCAGTCGTCACTGCTCCCCAGGCGGCTGCCCCAACCCAGTTTGGTGCGGCAGACCTCGTAGTAATTGTGGTCCAGCGGGTGGATCAGGCGCAGCTTTTGCGGCTTTTTGCTGACCGTGATGGTGTCGCCTGGGGCGCACGTGAAGTGGTTCTGGCCGTCACAGGACACCTGCGGGTAGATCTGCAGGTCCTTGGACACCACGATCTTCAGCTCGCTGTTGCCGTCAACCACGATCGGCCGGCCCGACAAGGTGTGCGGGTACATCGGCACGATGACGATGGCATCGAGCTTGGGGTGCATGATCGGGCCACCGGCCGACAGCGCATAGGCGGTGGAGCCGGTGGGGGTGGCGACGATCAGGCCGTCGGCCTTCTGGCTGCAGACGAACTGGCCGTCGATGTAGATCTCGAACTCGATCATGCGCGTGGACTTGCCTGGGTGCAGCACCACGTCGTTCAGCGCATCGCCCTGGCCGATGGCCTCATGGTGGCGACGCACCTCGGCCTGCAGCAGGAAACGGTTTTCTACCAGGTAGTGGCCGTCGAGCACTTCGGCGACCTTTTGTTCCAGCTCGTCGGGGCGGATGTCGGTGAGAAAACCCAGGTTGCCACGGTTGATACCCAGCACCGGAATGTTGTGCCGGGCCAGCGCGCGGGCAGCGCCCAGCAGGCTGCCGTCGCCGCCGACCACGATAACCAGGTCGCAGACCTCGCCCAGCAGCTTGCGGGTGGACGTCTGCAAGCCATGGCCGGGCAGCACTTCGGCAATGGTGTCCTCGAGGATCACGTGCAGGTGGCGATCGAGGAGGAATTTTTTCAGTCGGCGAATGGTGTCGAGCACCTGCGAGCTGCCAAGGCGACCGATGATACCGATATTGCGAAATTGCTCCATGGGGCTCCTGCGAGGCTCTGCGGCGGGTGACGATGCGCCGATTATGGGCGAAACCACCGGGCAGCGGCAAACCGGCTATGCTCGCAGGATGACGCCATTCGCCCAGCTTCACGACCTGCCCCGACAACTGCAGCACTCTACCGTGCGTGACCTGGCATGGGCCCTGTTGTCGCCGCCCCTGCTCAGCGCCCCGCCCTGCCCCCAGCGACACCCGCTGGCGGGCAGCCTGTGGGCGCAGCAGCCACAACGCCTTGAACAATGGTTGCGGGCCCTGGATGCCGATGACCGACCGTTGCGCGAGTGGCTGGCGCAATTGGGCAGCCGGCGCCTGGGGCATTACTACGAACGCCTGTGGCAATTTGCCCTGGGCCAGGCGCCAGGCATCGAGCTGCTGGCCGCCAACCTGGCGATTCGCGACGGCGGGCGCACCTTGGGCGAGCTCGACGTGGTGTTGCGCGACTGCGACGGCGTGCACCACCTGGAACTGGCGATCAAGCTGTACCTGGGCCCGGAAGGCGCCGGGCACGATCCCCATGCCTGGCTGGGGCCAGGTTGCCATGACCGGCTGGGGACCAAGCTTGCGCACCTGGCGGGGCACCAGTTGCCCATGTCCAAGGGGGCGCACAGCCGTCAGGCGCTGGCCCAGCTAGGGGTGGAGCAGGTGCAGGCGCAAATGTGGCTGGGTGGTTACCTGTTCTATCCACGGCCTGGGCATGCCGAGTCGCCGGAGGGCGCCAACCCGCAACATTTGCGCGGGCGCTGGCTTCGTCGGCGGGACTGGATGATGGCCGAAGGCGAGCGTTGGCAGCCGCTGCAGCGGCATGCCTGGCTGGCGCCGGCTAGGGTGGCGTCAGGTGAGTGCTGGCAGGCGGAGCAGTTTGCGGCGTGGCTGCATGTGCTGGAGCAGCAGGCACCGGCGCAGTTGCTGGTACGACTGGTGCCTGATGCCGAGGGCGCCTGGCAGGAGGCAGAGCGGGTGTTTCTGGTGGCTGATGACTGGCCGTATCTGCCCGGTAACTGATGTCGCCTGTTCCGGCCCCTTCGCGGGCCCGCCCGCGAAGAGGCCGGTGGCTGGCAACACAATTTTCACAGACCCAGCGCAAAGATTCGTTTCTGGTAACCATTACAATGGTGCCTGAGCGCCAGCAAGAGCGCCTTTCCGACCTGATGACGAGGACCGATCATGGTTTCATCCAACCCCGCGACCCATTACGCGCGCCTGTCCATCGCCCTGCATTGGCTGATGCTGGTGCTGCTGGCCGCTGTCTATGCACTCATCGAACTGCGTGGCCTGTTCCCCAAGGACAGCGTCGAACGCAACCTGATGAAGGACCTGCACTTCATGCTCGGGCTCAGCGTGTTCGTGCTGGTCTGGCTGCGCCTGGCCATGCGCCTGAGCCGCCCGACGCCGCCCATCGTGCCAAAACCACCGGCCTGGCAGACTGGCCTGGCGCACCTGATGCACCTGGCACTGTACCTGATGATGATCGGCCTGCCGCTGGCCGGCTGGCTGATCCTCAGCGCCGCCGACAAACCGGTGCCGTTCTTTGGCCTGGAGCTGCCCCATCTGATCGGCCCGAACCCGGACCAGGCCAAGTTCATCAAAGGCTGGCATGAGCGTATTGGCAGCTGGGGCTACTGGCTGATCGGCCTGCATGCACTGGCCGGGCTTTACCATCACTATGTGCAGCGCGACAACACGCTGTTGCGCATGCTGCCTTACAAGTAACCGCGTCGCCCCTGCAGGCCGCCTGTGTGCACGAAGATCAGGCGGCTGCCGGGCTTGAACAGCCCGGCAGCGACCTGATCACGCAAGGCCAGCAGAGCCTTGCCGGTATAGAGGGCTTCGAGCGGCACGTCAGTGTGCTGCTCGCAGTCGGCGATGAACGTCAGTAGCGCATCGTCGAATTTTCCGAAACCGCCACGGCAGGCGTCGTGTAGCTGGTAGCCGTGCGTGCCGGCCAATGCTGCCACCGTCTCCGGCACCCCATGATCCCTGGGTACGGCCAAGGCGCCGTGCACGGCATGCGCCCCTGCCTCCGCCATTACCAGCCCGGCCAAGGTAGTCCCCGTTCCGGCAGCCAACCACCAGGCGTCGTAGTCTGACCACCCCAAGGCCGAGATTTGCGCGCGCGCCTGCTGCATGATCAGCGCGCAGCCCTGCGCACCGGCCAGCCCGCCGCCCCCTTCGGGGATACAGTGCCAGCCTGGGTAGCGCGCCTGCCAGGAAACCCAAAAGCCTGGCTCATTACGCGCACGGTAGCCGCCGTAGCCTAGCCAATGCAGTTCCATGCCCAGCGCCTGCAGGTCACGCACGGTTGGCGTGTCCTGGGCATGGCCGCGTAACAGGCCGACGGTGGCGAAGCCGAAACGCTTGCCGGCAGCGGCCAAGGCGTGCAGATGGTTGGAGTGGTTGCCGCCAAGGCTGATCAGGCCTGGAGCATGGCTGGCGCCGGCCTGTTGCAGGTGGTGGCGTAGCTTGAACCACTTGTTGCCGCTGATCAGCGGGTCAATCAGGTCCAGGCGCAGAGTGGCGGCCTGGACCTGGGCTTGCCGCAGCCAGGGCAAGTCCAGAAACTGCAGGGGGGCTGGGGGGAGGTCGAATACATGCATGGATCGCAGTGTACAGGGTAATCCCGCAAGCGCTTGTAATCGATGAGTCACCCCCGCCGAGGCATCACAGTGCCAGGGTGGCTCGACACAGGCATCGATACCCCGGCACAGGCCGTCGTAGGAGCGGGTTCACCCGCGAACACCGGCAAAGCCGGTGCCATCCACCGCGTCACCTGTTTCGCGGGCATACCCATAGATTAAGGCGCAGGTGTCGGGTTCACGCAGCCCCAACGGCCTCAGAGCTCAGCCGCCAACCGCGAGCCTTGGTTGATCGCCCGCTTGGCATCCAGCTCGGCCGCCACATCCGCGCCACCAATCAGGTGCACCGACTGCCCCGCCGCCACCAGCCCTTCCTGCAGCTCGCGCAGCGGATCTTGCCCGGCACAGATCACCACGTTATCCACCGCCAGCACCTGCGGCTCGCCGCCGTCCACACGAATGTGCAGGCCGGCATCGTCGATAGCCAGATACTCGACACTGTTGAGCATCTGCACCCCCTTGTTCTTCAACCCGGTGCGGTGAATCCAGCCGGTCGTCTTGCCGAGCCCGTCACCCACCTTGGATTTCTTGCGCTGCAACAGGTACACCTGCCGCGCCGGGGCATGCGGCTCGGCCTTGATCCCGGCCACACCACCTCGCGCCTGAAGGTGGGTATCGATGCCCCACTCTTTCCAGAATGCCGCTCGGTCCTGGCTGGTGGCCACGCCCTCATGTACCAGGTACTCGGACACATCGAAGCCGATACCTCCCGCGCCAATCACGGCCACCGACTTGCCCACAGGCTTGCGCTCGAGCAGCACGTCCAGGTAGCTGAGCACCTTGGCATGCTCCACGCCCGCAATGGCCGGGGTACGCGGGGCGATGCCGGTAGCCAGGATGATTTCATCAAAGCCGCCGCCCACCAGTGCCTGCACATCCACGCGGGTATTCAGGTGCAGGTCGACGCCCGTGCTTTTGACCTTGTTGCGGAAGTAACGCAGCGTTTCGAAGAATTCTTCCTTGCCCGGCACCCGCTTGGCCACGTTGAACTGGCCACCGATTTCGCTGGCGGCGTCAAACAGGGTCACCGCGTGGCCCCGCTCGGCCGCCACGGTGGCCGCCGCCAGGCCAGCCGGGCCGGCGCCGACCACGGCAATGCGCTTCACCGTACGTACAGGCAGGTAGTTGAGTTCGGTCTCGTGGCAGGCACGCGGGTTGACCAGGCAACTGGTCAGTTTGCCGCCGAAGGTGTGGTCCAGGCAGGCCTGGTTGCAGCCGATGCAGGTGTTGATTTCATCCGCGCGACCGGCAGCGGCCTTGTTGACGAAGTCCGGGTCGGCGAGAAACGGTCGGGCCATCGAGACCATGTCCGCATCGCCCTCGGCCAGCACCGCCTCGGCCACCTCCGGGGTGTTGATGCGGTTGGTGGTGATCAGTGGAATGCTCACCACGCCCCGCAACTTGGCGGTGACTTTGCTGAAGGCCGCACGCGGCACTTTGGTGGCGATGGTCGGAATACGCGCCTCGTGCCAACCGATTCCGGTGTTGATCAAGGTAGCGCCGGCCTGCTCGATGGCCTTGGCCAGCAACTCGATCTCGTCCCAGGTGCTGCCACCCTCGACCAGGTCGAGCATCGACAGGCGGAAGATGATGATGAAGTTCGGCCCTACCGCGCCACGCACCCGGCTGACGATTTCCACTGCCAGGCGCATGCGGTTTTCATAACTGCCGCCCCAGCGGTCGGTGCGGTGGTTGGTGTGGGCGGCGAGGAACTGGTTGATGAAGTAGCCTTCCGAACCCATGATCTCGACACCGTCGTAACCGGCACGCTGGGCCAGCACGGCACAATTGACGAAGTCGGCAATCTGCTTCTCGATACCCTCCTCGTCCAGCGCCTTGGGCTTGAACGGGTTGATCGGCGCCTGGATCGCGCTAGGTGCCACCTGCCGTGGGCTGTAGGCGTAGCGCCCGGCATGCAGGATCTGCAGGCAGATCTTGCCACCGGCAGCGTGCACCGCCTCGGTGACGATGCGGTGCTTGTCGGCCTCTTCCTCGGTGCTGAGCTTTGCCGCACCGGAATACACCCCGCCTTCATCATTGGGCGCAATGCCGCCAGTGACCATCAGGCCAACGCCACCGCGGGCGCGCTCGGCAAAGTATGCAGCCATGCGCTCGAAGCCGCCGGGGCGCTCTTCAAGGCCAGTGTGCATCGAGCCCATCAGGGTGCGATTGCGCAAGGTGGTAAAGCCCAGGTCCAGCGGGGCAAGCAGGTGCGGGTAGCAGTCGGCGGCCATGGAAAGGTCCCCTGATGGCGTGATCACGGATTGCGGGCACCTCACTGGGTGGCGGGCCCCGTCGTTTGTCTGTCTGCGACATTAAACAGCCGTTTGAATTGCCTCAATGATCAAAACTGACAAGTTAATGATCGTGATGAACAGTAGAGGCAGCGACTGCCGGGAAGGCTCCAGAACTTCAGCGCTATAAGGTTCGCCTGGCTTGATCGCCAAACAGTCTCCTCGCGCATTTGCCAGACAACGCGGCTCTGCCAGACTCTTCAAGCACGTTTGATCATCCACCCATGGAACGTGGCGCCTACTCAGTGCGCCCGGAGGGTTCGCTCATGCTGACAAAAGGATGGGACACCATCAGCATCGTTCGCCAGGACAGCGTGAACAGTGACCTGGCAGCCAGCTGGAACAGCCTCGACCACGAATTTTCCTATACCTCGGATGAAGGCTACGCCTGCCACGGGGTGTTCGACTGCTGGTCGGTCATCAACGGTGGCGGCGGTCGCTTGCTGCGCCTGCGCATGCCTATACGCTCAGGTTTTTTCGAGGCCAGTGGCACCAGCCGCTCGCTGGCCGGCGCGGTTGCCATCATCGAGGTCACCCTGTCGCTGTTGCCACAAGGCAACGGCCAGGTGCAGTTGAAGTCGGCCTTCCTGCACAAGGCCGGAGACACTCAACCCCTGCAGGGCGACGAAGGCGGCTGGCTGCGCGGCATCACCCTGCAAGACCCCGACGGTTCACTAGGTCCTTTCGCCTCCGTGGTGTTGGACTGCATCTGCAACTACCTGGTCGAGCATCCCCGACAGTTCACCCATACCTTCGCGACCATCAACTTCAGCAAAGCCACTGCCCCGGAATGGGCCAGACCGCGAAAATGTACCTATGCGTACCTCGATACAGGTTTCCTGGCGATCATGGCCGTATGTACCGAACGCGACATCAGTGGGCTGCCACTGGATATCGATGTGTCGGGCATCAGCCAGGGTGGACAGTCGAGCTACGTGCTGTCTCCACGCATGGTCCTGGAGCATCTGGTACTGCCCGGGCTGCTTCAGCTTTACCAGGGTGCCACGGCGCAGGACTACCGCTTCGACAATACGCAAATGGTCAACATACCGACCTTGCGCATGAAGGCCATCAAATCAGGGGCGATCTGGTACACCCCCGTTGTCTTCGCCGGTCGCAACCCTGCACGAATGCTCGGTGACTTCATCACCGTCGACTATCAGGGCGACTGTGACCTGCACGCAGGTATCGACATGAAGTGGAACGGCTGGCTGAGGATGAAGCTGGTGCTCGATGGCAACACCATCAACTTCGTCAAGCAATCGTCCGACTTCAGAAAGGAAGTGCATATTCCCTGGTACCTGGCCTGGCTCTCGCCCATCGTCAGCCTGATCACCCACATCGTCGCCGCTGTGATCTCCGATGACCTGATCAGCGCCATTGCCGCGCGCGGCGGCTCGGTCAAGGCCGACACCATCGATTGCGTGTCCTGGAGCAACGACACCCATACCGCTTCGTCGAGCTACCTCGCCGAGGCCCTTGTCATCAACTACGTGTGACCCCACCAACACAAGGAGCCGTATCATGAGCAATGAAAGCAAGGTCATGCTGTCCGGGTTTGCCCAACCCATCTCGCTGCGCCTCGATCACCTCAATGAAACCGCGCGCCAGACCCTGCGCGAATCGCCCCTGTACCGCAACGCGGCGTTTGTACACAGTTCCGAAGACACCTTGCGCGCCGCGCAGCTACTGACCAATGCCGGAACACTGGCCAGTACGGTCACGACCAATGGCTGGGATACCGTGAGCATCTGCCGGGTCTCTGCGCTCAACCAGCGCATTGCCCTGGAAAAAACCTACCCCGCCAGCATAGACGCCGGGGTCGACAGCTTCTCGCTCAAGGCCGACTTCGACGCCTGGTCGATTACCACCGGCGGCGACGGACGCAACGTCAAGGTACGCATCCCCTTCGGCTCGGGGACATACAAAGGCCTGAATGGCAAAACCTACCAGGTCCAGGGAATGTCTGCGGATGTCTACGTCAAGCTCAGCTACTTCCCGGCGCCCAATCCAGTATCGGCTTCAGACGGGACGTATGAACTGCAAGTCAACACCCAGGCAACGGACCCGGATGACCCGATCGCTGCGGTGATTGCCCTGAGGGACCCGAACAACGTCTTGAGCGGCATTGACCAGAGCGTGATGCGCGGCGTACTCGAAGACTGGCTGAACCAGCCCGAGAACCTGAAGAAGTTCGACACCCTGTTCAGTACCGTACTGATCAACAACATGGGCAAGGAAAGCGAGGAATTCAAATGGCTGCGCGCCACCTCCATGAGCTATGCCTATACCGACAAGAACACTGAGGAAAGCAGCATCTTCGGGGTGCTGGCCATGACCAACGAGCGTGACTCCACGGGTTTGCCGAACCAGTTGCCTGCCGTGATGCTGGCTGCGGACAACAATGCCAACTTCCTCATCAGCCGGGAGATCTTCGTCAAGTACCAGTTGCTGGCGGCATTGCCGTTCATCTTCGAGGGTACCACCGCGGCCAACTTCACCCTGGATTCAGCGGGCACATCCATCACTGCCAACGACCTGAAGCTCGACAGCGTCAAGTTTGGGGCCATCACCTATCATCCCGTGGCCGAAAAGTTCGATATCAACTTCGACGAGTCCTATATCCGCACAGAATGCAAGGTACGCACCGATATCTCACCGGGTATCGTGGCCTATACCCGTATCGTCACCAAGCAGACGCTGCAACTGGGCGTCAACGACAAGGGCGAACAGGTGATGGTATATGCCATGGTCGGAGACCCGGATGTCCAAAACACGACAGACATCGCCACCTGGGTGGTCGTCACCGAAGCCATTCTAGGCGCGATTGCCGCCGTGGCCACCGCCGTGGCGGGTGGTGTGGGCGGCAAGGTGATGGCGTTGATCGTCGGCATCATCGCAGCGTTGGTGGTGGCCATTGTCAGTATCGTCATCCACGTGATCATCGAGCGCGTGGTGGCGGGTGGTGTAACCAACAACATTCCGTCCATAGCGCCCATGGTCAAGGTGGCGGCGAACCAGGTCAAATGGCCATTCAGTGAACCGGATGCCTTTGTCCTGACCGACATCACCTACTCCGGTGCGCTGATATTCGGTGGCTCGCTGAAGTTGCTCGAGAAATTCTGCATCCAGGACAAACGTCTCGCCCTGGCGACGCTGGCCGCCTGACCCTGCCAACACAACCCCGGGCCTCAACGCCCGGGGTTCCTTGCACGCCCATCGCCATTCCTTTGGTATGATCAAAAGTCGATTGTGCATGGATCCATGCAGTGCGCTGCTCAAACCGATCACAAGGCGCGAGGTTGCGGCTTCATCGTTCCGTATGGCCACTCCACTTTTAGCGAATACCCACGCTTGATGCGAAAACTCCTGGCAAGCGCCCTGGCGCTGGTGATGATCGCCGCCCTCTGCGGCTATGGCTTCTGGACCCAACAGCGCCCGGAAGGCCACTACCTGTCCGACCTGCGCATCGAACTGGCGCTTAACCATGGCGTCCCGGGCGAGCACGGCAACCTGCTCGGTGTCGAACCACTGCTGTACCCGGGCGACTATCAGAACTTGCAACGCCTGCACCGCAAGCTCGCAGCCTATCTGGAGCAAGCCCGCGCCCAAGGCCTGGTGAACCCGCGCACGGTGGTCGTGCTGCCGGAACACATCGGTACCTGGCTGTGGGCGCGCGGAGAGAAGAGCGAGCTGTATCAAGTTACCCAGAGCCGCGAAGCCCAACAATGGCTGGAACTGAGCAACCCGCTGCGCTATGGCCTCGCGGTTCTTGGCGCTGACGGCGACGACTGGCGCGCCGATGCGCACTTGCGCATGAAGGCCGAGCAGATGGCCGCAGACTACCAGCAGCTGTTCGGCGGCCTGGCCAAGGAATTTGGCGTCACCTTGGTGGCCGGTTCGATCGTGCTGCCCGAACCTTATGTGAAACAAGGCGTACTGCATACCGGCCGTGGCCCGCTGTTCAACAGCAGTGTGGTGTTTGCCGGTGACGGCTCGCTACTGGGGCAGCCCCAGCGTCAGCAATATCCCGACAGTGAAATGCGCCGCTACGTCCACGACGGCCGCCAGCACCCGCTGCAGGTCGTGCAGACCCCGGCCGGGCGCCTGGGGATACTGGTGGGCAGTGACAGCTGGTACCCGGAAAACCACCAGCAACTGACTGAACAAGCCGTACAACTGATCGCCAACCCAGCGTTTCTCAGTGGCAAGGGCAGCTGGCAAGCACCCTGGCGGGGAAATCGCCACCAGGATGCCAGCGCCGGGCTGGCCTTGCAGCGCGGCGAAGTCAGTGAACAGGCGGCTTGGCAACGCCTGACCGAAGTGGCCGGAACCGACATCAGCAGTATGAGCGTGTTCATGCGCGGGCAGTTCTGGGAACAGGGCAGCGATGGCCAGGGCTTTGCCCGCCAGTCGGGAGCGTTGCTTGCCGCCCCTCCCAGCCCAGGTGCCCGCCTGCTGAATGTGTGGCTGTAAGCCCATGGCCCGCCCCCGCGTGCGCCTGGGCGAACTGTCGGTGGGTTTTGTCCAGCCTTTGAGCGAAGCCCTGCGCGAGCTGGGCCACGACCCTGAACCATTGCTGCGCCGCTACGGCCTGGACGCGACACGCCTGGGCGAAGCCGGCGCACGCCTGTCCATCCCCCGCTACATGCATCTGGGCCACGCGGCAATCGAAATGAGCGGCGAGGCTGCTCTAGGCCTGCGTATGGGGCGCCTGAGCCGTCTGGCGCATGCTGGCCTGGCCGGGGTCACCGCGGCCCAGGCCCCCACCTTGGGTGAGGCGGCGCGCACCCTGCTGCGCTTCGAGCCGCTTTACGCGGCCAACTACCGTGGCCATTCCTGCTTTGTGGAAGATGCCCAGGGCGCCTGGCTGCGCTTCTACTCCATCAGCCCGTATAACGACTACAACCGCTTTGTGGTCGACTCACTGCTGGCCGGCTGGCTGGCCCAGTTGACCGACCTTGCCGGCACCCCAGTGCAGGCCGAACGCCTGGACATCGAGTTTGCCGCGCCCTCCTATGCCGCGCGCTATCAACCGCTCTGCAGCACGCCTGTGCAGTTCGCTGCCGACGGCAATCAGCTACGTCTGACCCGCGCCACCTTGCAACTGGCCAACCCAGCGCATTGCCCAAGTACCTGGCAGCACCTGTTGCAGTTGTGCGAAGCAGAGCTGCTGCAGCGCACGCGGGTGCGTAGCCTGGGTGAGCGCATTACTCACCTGCTGGGCCCGCTGCTCAATGGCGGCCGTGAACCGGACCTGGAAGAAGTGGCGCTGCACCTGCAACTGCCAACCTGGACCTTGCGCCGCAAGCTCGCCGAGGAAGGCACGCGTTTTCGCGACCTGCTCAACGAAACACGGCGCGACCTGGCCGAGACCTACATCCGTGACACGGCGCTGGCCTTTGGCGAGATTGCCTATCTGTTGGGGTTTGCTTCGGCCGAGGCCTTCCAGCGCGCATTCAAGCGCTGGACGGGCCTCACGCCGGGGGAGTTCCGCCGCAGCCAGCGGCAGCCGGGCTAGAGTTCGGTGGCGTCGTCGGCCGGTTCCGGGGTGTCCAGTTCGTAAGCCTGGGTTTCGAGTAGTTCTTCCTGGTATTCATCCATTGCCCTGCGTCCTCTTTGCTCATTTTGCCTTTGTAGGTATCGCCTTCAGCCTAAGCAGGTGGGATGAAGGGATGATGACAAGCTTATGAGTGGTAAACGTAGCAGGTGTTCAGGAAGTTATCGCGGGGCGTCTGTAA
Organism: Pseudomonas sp. NBRC 111139; assembly: GCF_001753955.1. Classification (NCBI taxonomy): domain Bacteria; kingdom Pseudomonadati; phylum Pseudomonadota; class Gammaproteobacteria; order Pseudomonadales; family Pseudomonadaceae; genus Pseudomonas; species Pseudomonas sp. NBRC 111139. The sequence goes on along the minus strand of NZ_BCBP01000041.1, from coordinate 15,021 downwards.
CAGGGGATGTTTACAGCCTGAACCGGCCCTTTCGCGGGCTGCCGGCGAAAAGGCCGGTTCAGGCGACCCATCAAAGGGAGGGGGCGGCGGCTTCGACCGGCTGGGCATCCTGCTGCACCTGAATGGGTGCAGCTTCCGCCGGCGGGGCCACAGGCTGCGAACCCTGGCTGTCATCCACCACCGGCGCCGCTGCCGCCTCGCTGGCCGGGGCTACCCCCGCAGGTGCAGGCGTCGCCTCAACCAACGGTGCAGCTGCCGGGGCCGGCGCCACCGGGTTTGCCGCCGCTTGCTCCGGAAGCCCAAGGTCAGCCGCCGGTTTTTCAACCTTCGGCGCTGGCTCTTCGACCTTGGCCTTGCTCACTTTTTTCGGCTTGGGCAGGTAGCTCTCCACCAAGGCGAAATAGCGGTCATAGAACTGCGCTGCGGTCACCGTCTCACTGGCCACCTTGACCATCGAGTCGTCACTGGAGCCGATCGGCATCGACACCGAACCCAGCACCCCCACGCCCAGGCTGGCGGAGGTGTTGGACTTTTTCAGCGCATAGCGGTCCTGGAGGGCGTTGGCGAACATGGTCGAGCGCTGATCGTCGCTCACGTCCGGCGCACAGGTGACATTGAAGCTGATCTGCAGGTGGTTCTCGCTGTTTTGCTGAAAGCTCTTGTTACCCACCACCTGGTTGGCGCCGCTGCTGGTGATGATGTATCCCTGGCTAAGCAAAGCACGCCGGGCGGCCTCGCAAGAGCCAGCATCGCTCACCGGAAAGCTGCGCGAGAAGGTACCCGAGTCATCGAAGTTCTCGTGCTCGTAGACGGCCGCTTTTTTCGAGGAACAACCGGTCACGCCCGCCAGCACCAGGGCCAGCCCGAGCGCACCAAAGACGGAAGATCTGGTCATTGCGAATTCCGGGTATGTCGGGAAAGTGCCTATTGTGCAACACAGCAGGCAGGCACAGGAACCGCTGGTCGGTGAAGAATCTGTCAGGCTGGTGTAAATCTGGGTAAAGGCAGGCACTTGCCGGGCGCACCAACGAAAAAAGCGACCCGAAGGTCGCTTTAACGTTGCTTCAAGGCGTTCATGGGGCCTTGAAGCGAAGATGGCGCAGCGGACGGGACTCGAACCCGCGACCCCCGGCGTGACAGGCCGGTATTCTAACCGACTGAACTACCGCTGCGTATCATTCAGGCTTGCGCCCGATTGAAACCTGGGTCTACCCTTCCGGCGCGATGGCCTCAGGGCAGGCACAAAAAAAGCGATAACACGATCGCTTCTCTTGTGTTTGCTTCAAGGTGTTCTAGGGACCTTGAAGCGAAGATGGCGCAGCGGACGGGACTCGAACCCGCGACCCCCGGCGTGACAGGCCGGTATTCTAACCGACTGAACTACCGCTGCGTATCGTTCAGGCTTGCGCCCGATTGAAACTGGGATCAGCCCAAGGCGTGTGCCTTGTGGCTTCAGACCGGTGCCAGACACCCATCTGTTACTGAAAAATGGCGCAGCGGACGGGACTCGAACCCGCGACCCCCGGCGTGACAGGCCGGTATTCTAACCGACTGAACTACCGCTGCGCAGTGCGTTCCTCTCTGGCTATCGGCTTCTTGCGAATCCGATGCTCCAGGAACATCTCAGGAAGTGGTGGGTGATGACGGGATCGAACCGCCGACCCTCTGCTTGTAAGGCAGATGCTCTCCCGGCTGAGCTAATCACCCTCGCGATGTTGCTTGTTGCGTTTGCTTCGCTGAGGCCGCGAAATTTACGCAGGTGGCGAAGCTAAGTCAATAGCCCCATTGAATTTTTTTCAAAAAGGCAACGTGAGGTTATTGCCTGTGCCGGCCTCTTCGCGGGTAAACCCGCTCCTACAGTCGGACATTAACCATTGTAGGAGCGGGTTTACCCGCGAAGAGGCCGGCGCAGTTTAAACAAGGTGCTCAGCTATAGATCATCTTGCGGGTCATGCCGCCATCGACCACAAACTCCTGGCCGGTGACAAATGCCGCCTGGCGTGACAGCAACCAGGCAACCATGGCCGCTACATCTTCCACAGTCCCTACCCTGCCCGCTGGGTGCTGGGCATGGTCAGCTTCGCTTAACGGCTCGGCACGGCGCTGCGACGGATCACGGGCATCGATCCAGCCCGGGCTCACCGCATTGACGCGAATCTCCGGGCCCAGGCTCATGGCCAGGGCATGGGTCAAAGCCACCAGGCCGCCCTTGCTTGCCGCGTAAGCCTCGGTGTCGGGTTCGGACTGCCGAGCACGGGTAGAGGTCAGGTTGACGATCGCCCCATTGTGCGCACGCAGGTACGGCGCACAATGCTTGGCCAGCAGCATGGGCCCGCTGAGGTTGACCGCCAGCACCCGATTCCATTGGGCCAGGCTCAGGCTTTCCAGCGTCTGGTTGTGCGGGTTGGCAATGGCCGCATTGCACACCAGCGCGTCCAGCCGGCCGAACTGCCCGAGTACTTCGGACACGCCGGCACTGACCTGGGCCTCGTCGGCAACGTCCATGGTGATGAACCAGGCGTTGTCGCCCAACGCCTTGGCCACTTTGGTACCACGCTGGCGGTCCAGATCACTCAGCACCACTTGCCAGCCTTCGCAGATCAGCCATGCGGCAATGCCAAGACCGATGCCGCGGGCCGCGCCCGTGACCAAGGCTACCCGGCCATTGTGGCCCGGGGTGCTGCCGCTGATTTCGATCACAATGCCGCCAGCCCGCGCGCCAGGTCAGCCTGCAGGTCGGCCACGTCTTCCAGGCCCACGGCAACGCGGATCAGGCTGTCGCGGATACCCGCCGCTTCACGCTCCTGCGGCGACAGGCGACCGTGTGAGGTGGTCGCCGGATGAGCGATGGTGGTTTTGCTGTCACCCAGGTTGGTAGTGATGGAAATCACTCGGGTAGCGTCGATGAAACGCCACGCGCCCTCTTTGCCACCCTTGACCTCGAAGCTGACCACTGCACCAAAACCGCTCATCTGGCGCTTGGCCAGTTCGTGCTGCGGGTGGCTGGGCAGGCCGGCGTAATGCACCTTTTCCACGCCGTCCTGCTGCTCCAGCCATTCGGCCAGGGCCTGAGCGCTTTCGCAGTGTGCACGCATACGCAGGCGCAGCGTTTCCAGGCCCTTGGTGAAGATCCAGGCGTTGAACGGGCTGAGGGTTGGACCTGCGGTTCGCAGGAAACCCACCACTTCTTTCATTTGCTCGGCACGGCCGGCAACCACACCGCCCATGCAGCGGCCCTGGCCGTCGATGAACTTGGTGGCCGAGTGGAACACAATGTCGGCACCCAGCTTCAGCGGCTGCTGCAACGCCGGGGTACTGAAACAGTTGTCCACCACCAGCATGGCACCCTGAGCATGGGCGATTTCGCTGAGCGCAGTGATATCGACCAACTCGGCCAGCGGGTTGGAAGGCGATTCGACGATCAGCAGCTTGGTGTTGGCCTTGATGGCCTTTTCCCAACCGGTGAGGTCGACCAGTGGCACGTAGTCCACCTGTAGACCAAAGCGCTTGAAGTACTTCTCGAACAGGCTGATGGTAGAGCCGAATACGCTCTGCGACACCAGCACATGGTCACCGGCGCTGCACAGCGACATGACCACGGCCAGGATCGCCGCCATGCCGGTGGACGTACCCACGGCCTGCTCGGCACCTTCCATGGCCGCCAGGCGCTCCTCGAAGGCACGCACGGATGGGTTGGTGTAGCGCGAATAGACGTTGCCCGGCGTTTCGCCGGCAAAGCGCGCAGCAGCATCGGCTGCCGTGCGGAACACATAGCTGGAGGTCAGGAACAGCGCTTCGCTGTGCTCGCCTTCCGGGGTACGGTTTTGACCAGCGCGAACCGCCAGGGTGTCGAAACCGACACCCTCGAGGTCACTGTCCAGTCGCCCGGCATCCCATTGATCCGTCATGCCGTCGCTCCCAAAATCAGTTGTTGTAAAGGTCGATGATCGCGCTGACGGCCTGGTTCTTGACCTTGGCCAGGTCATTACGGGCCTGCTCGATGCGGTCGAGGTAGGCTTCGTCAATATCGCCAGTGACGTATTCGCCGTTGAACACCGCGCAATCGAACTGCTCGATCTTGATCTTGCCGCCGCCGACCGAATCGATCAGGTCTGGCAGGTCCTGATAGACCAGCCAATCGGCGCCAATCAACTCACCCACCTGTTCGGTGGTGCGGTTGTGGGCGATCAGTTCGTGAACACTCGGCATGTCGATGCCGTAGACGTTGGGGTAGCGTACTGCAGGGGCCGCGGAGCAGAAGTAGACATTCTTGGCGCCAGCTTCGCGGGCCATCTGGATGATCTGCTTGCAGGTGGTGCCGCGCACGATCGAGTCGTCCACCAGCATCACATTCTTGCCGCGGAACTCCAGCTCGATGGCGTTGAGCTTCTGACGCACCGACTTCTTGCGCGCGGCCTGGCCGGGCATGATGAAGGTACGGCCGATGTAACGGTTCTTGACGAAACCTTCGCGGAACTTGACGCCCAGCCGGTTGGCCAGTTCCAGCGCGGCAGTGCGACTGGTATCCGGGATCGGGATGACCACGTCGATATCATGATCGGGGCGCTCGCGCATGATCTTGTCGGCCAGCTTTTCACCCATGCGCAGACGCGCCTTGTACACCGAGACCCCATCGATGATCGAGTCCGGGCGCGCCAGGTAGACGTGCTCGAAGATGCACGGCTGCAACTTTGGCGATTCAGCGCACTGCTTGGTGAACAACTGGCCTTCTTCGGTGATGTACACCGCTTCGCCCGGTGCCAGGTCGCGGATCAGGGTGAAGCCGAGCACGTCCAGGGCGACGCTTTCCGACGCGATCATGTATTCCACACCTTCGTCGGTGTGACGCTGACCGAACACCACCGGGCGAATGCCATGGGGGTCGCGGAAGCCTACGATGCCGTAGCCGGTGATCATGGCCACGACGGCGTAACCGCCAACGCAGCGGCTGTGCACATGGGAGACCGCAGCGAACACGTCTTCTTCGGTCGGCTGCAACTTGCCGCGCACCGCCAGCTCATGGGCGAACACGTTCAGCAGCACTTCCGAGTCGGAGTTGGTGTTGACGTGGCGCAGGTCGGACTCGTAGATCTCCTTGGCCAACTGCTCGACGTTGGTCAGGTTGCCGTTGTGAGCCAGGGTTATGCCGTAAGGCGAGTTGACGTAGAACGGCTGGGCCTCGGCCGAGGTCGAGCTGCCCGCAGTGGGGTAGCGCACGTGGCCGATGCCGATGTTGCCTACCAGGCGCTGCATGTGGCGCTGCTGGAACACGTCGCGCACCAGGCCATTATCCTTGCGCAGGAACAACCGGCCGTCATGGCTGGTCACGATACCGGCAGCGTCCTGGCCGCGGTGCTGGAGGACCGTAAGCGCGTCATACAGCGCCTGATTGACGTTCGACTTACCGACGATACCGACGATGCCACACATGCGACGCAACCCCTACTTTGATGAAACTTGAGTGAATAGCGCTCAGGGCTTGGACGGCCCGAGCAACTGTTCCTTGAACGGAAGATCAGCCGGAGTGCTGATCAGCCCACTGGGCGTCCATTGGCCGGTGAAACCCAGAATCAGGTTTTTCGACCAGTCGGCGACCAAGAGAAATTGTGGTATCAGGCGTGATTCCTGCCACCAGGTGTCTTGTTGAACCGGCCCCAGGCTGATCAGGCCTATGGCCACCACTACCAGCAAGGCCCCGCGCGCAGCACCAAAGGCCATGCCCAGGAAACGATCGGTGCCGGACAGCCCGGTCACGCGGATCAGCTCACCGACAAGGAAGTTGACCATGGCCCCCACCAGCAAGGTGGCGACGAAAAGAATGGCGCAGCCAGCGATGACGCGCATCGATGGCGTCTGGATATAGCTCTCAAGATACACCGAGAGCGAACCGCCGAACATCCAGGCAACCGCACCGGCAATGATCCAGATGAGCAAGGACAAGGCCTCCTTGACGAAGCCGCGCTTGAGACTGATCAGTGTGGAGACGGCGATGATCGCAATGATCGCCCAATCAACCAAGGTAAATGCCACGGTGCTGCCTGCAGACGTTTGAGGCGGCGCATTTTACCAGAGCGGCGGGCCGGGAGTAAGCGGAATGTCAGCTGGATTGGTGTTGGGCCATTGGCAGGCAAACCCGCCCCCAACTGGTTCTGGCTGAGCCTTGCAGCGGCGCAGTACCTGCAGGCGCGGGCTCACCCGCGAATGGGCGGCCTAGCCGCCCCGGGGAATCAGCTGCGCTCAGGCTGGAAGCGCACCACAAAGCCCTTGAGGCTGTTCTGACGGTTGATGGCGTCACGCACGCGCTCGGCTTCGGCGCGCTCGATCAACGGCCCCACGTACACGCGGTTCATGCCACCCGCCGTACGGATATAGGCGTTGTAACCCTGGCTACGCAGGGTTTGCTGCAGCTTTTCGGCACCGGCGCGGTTGGACAGGCTGGCCAGCTGGATCGACCAACTGACGGGCAGGCCATTGGCGTCGATCTTCGATGGCGCGGCAGGCGCTGGTGTTGCAGCAGCCTTGGCCTCCACCTTGGGCGCGGGCGCGGGCGCCTGCGGCTTGGGCGGCTGAACCTGCGCCTGGGTCTGCGGCGACGGGGTGATTGGCTGGCTGGGCGTACTCGCCGGCGCAGTGGCCTCGTCGATCACCACCGGCGCCGGCTGCGCCTCCTGCGCAATAACCTGTGGCTCCGGCACGGCAACCGGCTCCACCTTCACTTCCGGTAGGCTGGGCATGGCCGGTGCCTGCGGGGCTTCGACGTGCACCTGGCGCATCTCGTCCTCGCGGGTAAACAGCATCGGCAGGAAGATAACCGCCAGCGCCACCAGCACCAGCGCACCCACCATGCGCTGTTTCATCCCTTTATCCAGCACAGCCATCTATTCCACCCTCCTGGGCGTGCCGCTCCAGCCATTCCAGCGCCTGGGCGACACAGAAAAACGAACCGAACAGCAGGATCTGATCATCCGCCGTCGCCTGCGCACATTGCCCTTCAAGGGCGGCGTCGACGCTGGCATAAGACTTCACCGTGGCACCGAGGTTCGCCAAGGACGAGGCCAGTTCTGCGGCCGGGCGACTGCGCGGGGTATCCAGCGGCGCCACCGCCCAGTCGTCGATGAGGCCCTGCAGCGGCGCGATAACGCCCTCCAGATCCTTGTCGGCGAGCAGGCCAAACACCGCGAGGCGGCGCCCCTTGAGCGGCCGGGCCGCCAGGCGCCTGGCCAGGTACTGCGCCGCATGCGGGTTATGCCCGACATCCAGCAGCAACGCTACCGGCTTACCCTGCCAGTTCAACAGACGGAGGTCGAGACGCCCAGTGATACGGGTATCCAGCAACGCCTGGCGAACTTGCACCGCGTCCCACGACAGCCCCATCAGCAGGTAAGCCTGCAAGGCCAGCGTGGCGTTTTCCATGGGCAGGTCTAGCAAAGGCAGGTCACGCAGCTCGACCTGCGCACCATCGGCGGCAGTACCACGCCAGCTCCAGCAGCCTTCGGCGCTGGTCAGGTCGAATTCCCGACCACGCAGGAACAGTGGCGCGGCCAGTTCGGCGGCCTTGTCCAGCAACGGCCCGGGCGGATCCAGATCACCGCACAGGGCCGGCTTGCCCGGGCGGAAGATGCCAGCCTTCTCGAAGGCCACCAGCTCGCGGGTATCACCCAGGTAATCAACATGGTCGACACCGATGCTGGTCACCAGGGCGAAGTCGGCATCCACTACGTTGACGGTATCCAGGCGGCCACCCAGGCCCACCTCCAGCACCACCGCATCCAGCTGCGACTGGTAGAACAACCAGAACGCGGCCAACGTCCCCATCTCGAAGTAGGTCAGGGAAATATCGCCCCGCGCCGCCTCGACGGCGGCGAAGGCTTCGCACAGGCGCTCATCGCTGGCCTCTTGGCCATCGATCACCACCCGCTCGTTGTAACGTAGCAGGTGCGGCGAACTGTACACACCGACCTTGAGCCCCTGGGCACGCAGCAACGACGCCACAAAGGCGCAGGTCGAACCCTTGCCGTTGGTGCCGGTTACTGTCACCACGCGCGGCGCCAGCTTGCCCAGCGCCAAGCGGGCAAGCACCTTCTGCGACCGCTCCAGGCCCATGTCGATGGCCGAGGGGTGCAACTGCTCGAGGTAGGCGAGCCATTCGCCCAGGGATCGTTGTTTCATCACGCGACGGCAGCCGCCTCACGCGCTTCTTCCGGCGTTTGCTGACCGGTCATCTGCGCCAGCAGGCGGGCCAGACGCGGGCGCAATTCGCCACGGGAGATGATCAGGTCGATGGCACCGTGCTCCAGCAGGAACTCGCTGCGCTGGAAGCCTTCAGGCAGCTTCTCGCGTACGGTCTGCTCGATCACGCGTGGGCCGGCGAAACCGATCAGGGCCTTCGGCTCACCGACGATGACGTCGCCGAGCATGGCCAGGCTGGCGGAAACACCGCCATACACCGGGTCGGTCAGGACCGAGATGAACGGGATGCCTTCTTCGCGCAGGCGCGCCAGCACGGCAGAGGTCTTGGCCATCTGCATCAGCGAGATCAGCGCTTCCTGCATGCGCGCACCGCCCGAAGCGGAGAAGCAAACCATTGGGCAGCGGTTTTCCAGGGCATAGTTGGCCGCGCGGACGAAGCGCTCGCCGACGATGGCACCCATGGAGCCGCCCATGAACGAGAACTCGAAGGCGCTAACCACGATCGGCATGCCCATCAGGGTGCCGCTCATGGAGATCAGCGCGTCTTTTTCGCCAGTCTGCTTCTGCGCAGCGGTCAGGCGGTCCTTGTACTTCTTGCCATCACGGAACTTCAGGCGGTCTACCGGTTCCAGGTCAGCGCCCAGTTCGGCCCGGCCTTCGGCGTCAAGGAAGATGTCGATGCGCGCACGTGCGCCGATGCGCATGTGGTGATTGCACTTGGGGCAGACATCCAGGGTCTTTTCCAGCTCCGGACGATACAGCACGGCCTCGCAGGACGGGCACTTGTGCCACAGGCCCTCAGGCACCGAGCTCTTTTTCACCTCGGAACGCATGATCGAAGGGATCAGTTTGTCGACTAACCAGTTGCTCATGCTTTCTTTCTCCAGTATTGGCAGGCGGGGGACGGCGTCACCGACCCTACCCTGCCCTTGAGCTCAAAATCTTTTATGAAACGATGGTGGACCGGCCGCCGGGGTTTCCAGCGCGCCACTCCACCGCTAATGTGTTGTTTGCCACCACAGGTGCTGGCAGCGGCCCGCAGGGCTGCGAAAGCTATGGACGATGGCGCGCAGCCAGCCGTCACATCTGCCATCAAGCCTGTTTCACCGCACGCATGAAGGCCTCGATCTTCGCCGCGTCCTTGATGCCCTTGGCCTGTTCGACGCCACCACTGACATCCACCGCATAAGGCTTTACCCGGGCAATGGCCTGGCCAACGTTATCGGCCGACAGCCCACCCGCGAGAATGATCGGCTTGCCAAGACGCGCCGGTACCAATGACCAGTCGAACGCCTCGCCGGTTCCCCCTGGCACGCCTGGCACATAGGTGTCCAACAAAATGCCGCGGGCACCCGCGTAACGCTGACAGGCCGCCTCCAGGTCATCGCCAGGGCGCACACGCAGGGCCTTGATCCAGGGGCGGTGGTAGCCTTCACAGTCCTGCGGGGTTTCATCGCCGTGAAACTGTAGCAGGTCCAGCGGAACCACTTCGAGGATCTCGTTCAGCTCACAGCGCGAGGCATTGACGAACAGCCCGACCGTGGTCACGAACGGCGGCAGCTCGGCAATGATCGCCCGCGCCTGGCGCACGTCCACCGCCCGCGGGCTCTTGGCATAGAAGACGAAGCCGATGGCATCGGCCCCCGCTTCGGCAGCGGCCAGTGCGTCTTCGATGCGGGTAATCCCGCAGATCTTGCTGCGAACATTGCTCATGGAACAAGAACCCTGATTGTTGCGGCGAAAGGGCGGATGTTAGCAAATGGCTTTTCGCTCGTCAGTCTGCCAACGCCTCGTAACCACTCAAAAAGTGTGGACCGATGTAACGCTTGGGCAACGCAAACGCTTCGGGGTACTCCACCTGCACCAGGTAAAGCCCGTATGGGTGGGCCGTTACCCCACCTTCACGGCGGTTGCGCCCTTCCAGCACCTCGCGCGCCCAGGCAACCGGACGCTCGCCGGCGCCGATGGCCATCAGCACACCGGCAATGTTACGCACCATGTGGTGCAGGAAGGCGGTGGCACGCACGTCCAGCACGATCATCTGGCCATGGCGGGTAACACGCAGGTGGTAGATGTGCTTGATCGGTGATTTGGCCTGACACTGGCTGGCACGGAAGGCGCTGAAGTCGTGGGTACCCAGCAGGAACTGCGCCGCCTCGGCCATGCGATCGACGTCCAGCGGACGGTGGTTCCAGGTCACCTCTTCGGCCAGGTGCGCCGGGCGAATCGGGTCGTTGTAGATGACGTAGCGGTAGCGCCGGGCGCAAGCCTTGAAGCGGGCATGAAAGTCGGCCGGCATTGGCCGCGACCAGACCACACTGATGTCGTGCGGCAGGTTGAAGTTGGTGCCCATGGTCCAGGCGCGCTCGTCACGCACGGCACGGGTATCGAAGTGCACGACCTGCCCGCAGCCGTGAACGCCGGCGTCGGTACGCCCGGCGCAGACCACCGAAATCGGCTCGTTGGCGACCTTGGACAGCGCTTGCTCCAGGGCTTGCTGGACACTCGGCACGCCGCTGGCCTGACGTTGCCAGCCGCGGTAGCGCGCGCCTTTGTATTCCACGCCCAGGGCGATGCGGGAGTAGCCTTCGGCCGCGGATTCGGCGGTAGCGGTGTCGATGATGTCCAAGAGCATGAAACCTGTGGGGTGTACGGAATGGCGGGGATTATAACGACAACGGCAGCCTCGTAGGGCTGCCGGTGGTTGCGCACTGCATGTGCGGGCCTCTTCGCGGGCGCGGTCAGCCCGCCAAGAGGCCTGACCTGCTTGCATCAGACCAGCCGGGAGAGCATGTCCTCGGCTTCCTGACGCTGGCTGTCGTCGCCATCCTTGACCACTTCGTCGAGGATGTCACGCGCGCCCTGGCTGTCACCCATGTCGATATAGGCACGGGCCAGGTCGAGCTTGGTGGCGACTTCGTCACTGCCGGAGAAGAAGTCGAAGTCCAGGTCTTCCAAAGGCTCGGGCTCGGGCTGCGCCACCGCGTCTTCGCTGGTGAAGTGCGGCTCCAGCGATGGCGTTTCGAGGCTCTGCGACAGCTTGTCCAGCTCGGCGTTGACGTCATTGAGCTCCGAGGCAAAGCTCTTGGCGGCCGGCGAATCGTCTTCCAGCGACAGGGACAAGTCGAAGTCCGATGGCAGGTCGAACTCGGAGACCGGGTCAAACTCCGGCTCGCTGTCGAAAGCAGCCAGTTCGGACGCGACATCCAGCGGATCTTGCTCCAGCGCCTCCGGGGCAGCCGGGGCAACCGGCTCACTGACGTCGAGGTCGAAATCAGACAGGTCCACGGCAGGCTGAGGCTCGGCCTGAGCCAGCATGGCCTCGAAATCAGCGTCGGCGTCGGCTTGCAGCTCGGCATCCACGGCAAAGGGCTGTTCTTCTGGCTGAGCTTCTTCCTGTACGGGCTCATCCAGCACAGGCTCAGCGATTACCAGCTCGTCGGGTACGCCCCCCTGTGCGATCGGCTCTTCCAGCACGGACGCGGCCAGCGGGTCTTGATCGGCCAGGTCTTCACCCAGGCTCAGGTCGAAGGCGCTGTCCAGATCCTGCTCGGCCAGGTCCGTTGCATCGAGCGTTGGCACTTCATCGAAGGCGTCCAGCTCAGCGTCAGGCTCTGCTTGCGCGACAGCCTCTGGCTCAGCCTCCACGTGCGGCTCGAACCCAGACAACTCGTCAGGCACCACATCGGCAACCACCGGCGCTTCGGGCTCATCGTGCAGCAGCTCTTGCACGTACTGCTCATCCATTTCGGCAGCCAGCGCCGCCGCACCCAGGCCGGCAGCAGCCAGGCCGAGCATGGCGGGGTAACGCTCTTTCAGGCTGGCGACTTCAGCAACGTTCTGCTCGCTGGCCGGCAACTGACGCTCCTGTTCAGCGAACGCGCTCTGGTCACCCTGACGGGCGTACACGTCCATCAGCTTCAGGCGCAGGTCGTCACGCTCCGGCGCGGCGGCCACGGCGGGCTCCAGCAGCTCGGCAGCACGATTAAGGCGGCCTTCGGCCAGGCATTGGTCAACTTGCGCCAGCAGCGCGGCGTGCGGGTCTGCTTGCGGCTCAGGCTCGGGTTCTGCCTCAGCGACCGGTTCTGCCACTTTTTCCGCAGCGACGGCAGCAGCAGCCGAAGCGGCAACCACAGCCGGCGACAGGGTTACGCCAGGCTCCCGGGCTTCGACGCCGTCGAAGCTCTCGGTATCGCTGTCGAAACCTGCGCCCTGCTCTTCTTCCAGCGCCCGCGCCATGCGCAGGTGCTTCTCGGCTTCTTGCTGGGCTTTGCGCTTGCGCGCCAGCAGCCACAGCAGCAGTGCCAGCACCAGAATGCTGGAACCGGCAATCACCCCCAAAAGCCACGGGTTGCCCAGGACCGAATCGAGCGTACCCTTCGGCTGGCTGACGGATGCTGGCTGGGCGTCCGGCACAGGCTTGGGTGCGGTATCGGCAGCAGCAGGTGCCGGATTGACCACGGGCTGCTCCGGGATAGCGGCAGCCGACGCGGCTGCGCCCTGGCCTTCCAGGCGTGCCAACTGGTTGTTCTTCAGCTCGATCAGGCGCTGCAGCTTGTCCAGCTGGCTCTGCAGGTCGGCCATGCGGCTTTTCAGTTCTTCGTTGTCGCGACGGCTGGTGTCCAGGCTTTCCTGGGCCATGGCCAGCTCGTCATTCAACGCCTTGGCCTGGCCTGCACCGGCCTGCTTGCCCGGGCTGACCAGGCGCAGGTTGTCGCCCTGGGCGATACGCGACGGCGCAGCTTCGGCGGCGCCACGGCGGGTGGCATCCAGCTGGCGGGCACGCGGCCCCAGGCGACGGCCTTCACGCCAGGCCGCATACTGCTCGGCCACCTCGCGGTTCGCTTCGCCCTGGGCGATGCTCTGGATCTGCTGCTGGTCGGGCAGGCGCAGTACCTGGCCAACCTTCAGCTGGTTGATGTTGTTGCCGATGAAGGCGTCCGGGTTCAATGCCTGGATCGCGATCATGGTCTGCTGGATCGACCCTCCCTGGGCGTTACGCGCGGCAATCTGCCACAAGGTGTCGCGACGCTGGGTGGTGTAGTTGCTGGCACCGGTCATGGCCGGTGTGACATTGCCTGCCGCCGGCTTGTCGCCCTGCGCCTTGGCCTGGTCGAGCAGCACACTATAGTCACGCAGCAGACGGCCCTGCGGCCACATCACCTGCACCAGGAACTTGACCACCGGACCTGGCAGCGGCTGACTGGACGTCACGCGCAGCACACTTTTGCCGTTGGGGTTGATCACCGGTGTGAAGGTCAGGTCTTCGAGGTAGGTCGGAAACGCCACCCCGGCCTTGCTGAACTCTTCCGGTGGCGCCAGGCTCGGCGCCACCTCGGCGGCTTTGAGGTCGCGCACGTCGAGCAATTCGATCTCGGCGTCCAGCGGCTGATTCTGTGCCGACTTCAGGGTCAGCTCCCCCAGGCCCAGCGCATTCGCCATGCCAGACGACAGCGCGGATGCTGCAGCCATGGCCAGAACCAGTTTGCGAATTCGAAGCATGACCTCTTCCCTTGTATGAATCGTCCCGAAACCTGCATGCGGAGCAGGACAAAAGTGCTCGCCAGTATCTTTTACGGCATGTGTTTAATCAACAATTGCGCCACTTGCACGGCATTGAGCGCGGCGCCTTTGCGCACGTTGTCAGTGGTTAGCCAGAGGTTGAGTTGCTGGTCTTCATCGACACCGTGACGTACACGTCCAACATAGACCACGTCTTGACCCACTGCGTCACCTACCGGGGTCGGATAATCATCGTTTTCCACCCGCTCGATGCTGTCGGCTGCCTCCAGGGCCTGGTTGACCGCTGCCAGGTCTACCGGGCGACGGCTTTGCACGGCCACACTGAAGCTATCGCCGAAAAACACCGGGACTTGAACACAGCTCACGGAAATCTTCAGTTCAGGCAGGCCCAGCAGCACGCGCAGTTCGCTGACCAGGCGGCGCTCCAGCGCGGTATGGCCCTGCTCGTCGGCAGCACCGACCTGGGCCAGCAGGTTGAATGCCACCTGGCGGTCGAAGAAGCGCGGCTCCAGCGGGCGGGCATTGAGCAGTTCGGCGGTTTGCCGGGCCAGCTCGCTGACCGCTTCACGGCCTTGCGCCGACACCGCCAACGCGGCCATCACTTGTACCCGCTCGATGTCCAGCAGGCCTTTGAGCGGCGCCAGCGCGACGGCCAGGGCTACTGCGGCTGAGCATGGGCTGACAATGCGCGCTGGCAACGACAGGCTGGCCAGGCGTTCGGCGTTGGCTTCCGGCACCAGGGCCAGGGCGTCGTCCAGGCCGCCGGACAGGTCGATGACCGTGCAGCCCGCCTGCAGCGCCTTGCTGGCAAAGCTGCGGCTGACGGCGGCGCCGGTGGCGAAGAAGGCCAGCTTGACCTGGGCGAAGTCGAAGCTGTCGACTTCGCGCACCTTCAGTTTCTTGCCAGCGAACATCACGCTGCTGCCCGCCGATTCCATGCTGGCCAGCAGGTGCAGGGTGGCAACCGGGAATGCCAGTTCCTCGAGGATCTGCACCAAGGCTTCACCGACGCTGCCGGTGGCGCCGACGACGGCGATATCCAAAGGGTGTGTCATGGAAGGGATCCTTTTGCTGTAAACGGCGGGGGCGGCACTTTACTCGGATTGTAGGGTTTTGTCTGTGCTCACCCGGCGCTGCTGTTGCTGTTGCTCGATTGCGTCTTGCTTCTTGGATGTGCGCACTCACACCGAGTAGGCATTCATTCGCGCAGGTGGCGCATCGTCACCTTTCCGCCCTTACGGCGGGTTACTTTGGTCGTGGCCAAAGTAACCAAAGCCGTCGGCTCCCATCATCCGGCCCCTGCGCTGC